>JAIRZS010000329.1 GCA_031267115.1 Treponema sp. | reverse complement strand
GGGCTTCGCGCCGGAAACCGGGCTTTTCGGGGCTCCGCTGCCGCTCCGGCCCCGGCACTTCGTGCCGGGGCTGCTTTCGCCCCTGCGGGGCGGCACCCCTCCAATCCCTTGCGCGGTTGGTATCAGGCACTTTTTTCCATGGAATTTTTCTCATATTTTTTTGTTTAATCGCTGAGGCGAAATTCGGCCTGGCGCGGCCAATTCAGAGATTTCTCCCGGCAAACACCGGAAATTCCTCCGCGCTTTCCGGGATTAATTCCCCAACTGGGCGGCATACTCGACTTCCCAGCGCTTAAGCCGGGGGTTGTCCGGCGCCAGGGCCAGGGCCTGTTTGAGATAGTAGACGGCCCGGCGGTCGTCCCGGCGGCGCTGGTAAATCTCGAACATGGCTATAAGGGCGTTCAGGTTCCGGGGGTCTTCGAAAAGGCAGGAGCGGAGGTCGTTCATCACCGATTCCTCGCTGCCGCGAAGCCGGCTGCGGAGGTAGTAATACCGTCCTTTAAGCACGCCGCCGCCAAGGCTTGCAAGGCGGCTTTCGATCATGCGGCCGGCTTCGTCCTGGCGGCCTGTGTCGATGAGCGCGGAAATATAGGCCGTGATTCCGTCTTCGTTGGAGGGATCCCGCTCGTAGAGTTCGCGGGCCGCCTGGAGCGCCGCGGCGTTGTTTCCAAGGCCCTGTTCTATAGTATAGGAGTTGAACAGATCCCGGGAAGAACGGCGATCCCTTAAGAGCGGCTCCAGATAACCCTGGGCTTCCGCCCAGGCCTGCCGGCGTATGGCGTCCTGAACCGCCAGATTCCGTACCTGGGGCGAAGGATTTGGGGTGTCCAGAAGCCGGCGGAGAAGTTCGGCGCCTTCGGCCTGGTCCTCCTGGCGGTTGGATTCCATGAGGAGGCGGGCGGCATACAGGGAAGCTTCGCCGTCGTCGGGATCGTTGCGGAGTATCGATCTGAGGTAGTTTAAGGCGGCGTCCCGGTTGCGGTAGCCCTCCGCCTGGACTCTGGCCCGCAGAAAAAGGTAGAGCCGGTTATTGGTGTCCATGGTCCCGTATATGTCCAGGGGGACCTGGGCCTGGAGGAACTGGCCCTGTTCCACAAGCACATGGGCCCTCATCAGGATAAACTGCCGGTCGCGGCTGTCCCGCTGGAGTATCTCGGCAATGGCCGGTTCCGCCCGGGACCAGTCGTTGCTGCGGTAATAGGCAATGGCAAGCTGGCGCTTGACGGCGATATTATCGGGATTGCGTATTACCAGGTCCGAAAATATCCTGATGGCGTCCTGCAACTGGCCCCGCGTTTCCATGATCCGGGCGAGGCCTATGGCTGCGGGGTAGCATTCGGCGGAAATGCCGTAGGCCAGGGTATAGGCGTTAAAGGCTTCGTCGGTACGGCCTGATCGTTCGTAGACGAGGCCCAGAAAAAAAGGAGCCAGCACCGAGGACGGGTTCAGGGACCGGCCTTTTTCCAGATCCGGCAGGGCTATCAAGAGGCGCTCGCTCCGGCTTTCCCTGATAAAAGCTATAAAGGGCAGTATGTGTTCCAGGTAGTCGTTTGAGGAGGGGGAAGGCGGGGTGTAGGTGCCCCGTTCGGCCTCCCGGAGGATCTTCGCGTACGCATGGGTCTGGGGCGGATCGACCGGCAGGAACTGGGCCTGGACTGCGGGGTAGAGTTTCTGGAGCAGGTTCACCGCGACGGCGTTCATCAGCCGGCCAAATTCAGTGGTTTCGAGCTGCCGGGAACGGATCTGATCCAAAGCCCGGAGCAGGGAGGGGGGGGACCCGTTTTCGACCAGGGAACGGATTTCCTCCGCCACTCCCCCGCTGCTCCGGGGAGGGGGGGGGCTTTCCGCCGCCGGGGCGGAGGGCTGCACGAAAATGGGCAGCTCCTGCACCGCCGGATTCCGGCTGCCGCAGGACAGAAAAAGAAAGACGATGGCAAGAAAGATAATGTTTAGCCGGTCCCAAAACGAAAAAAAAGGAATATTTATCCTTTGAGTCACTATTCCGAATCCTTGGAACCGCCTTTGGTTCCCAGAGAAACAAGCACCAGGAGGATACCCGCTATGGCTATGAGCAGGGGCCACCAGTTAAGGATAAACTGTTTGAACGAGAAAGTCACCACATCAAGGGAAAAGATCAGCAGCACGGCCCCCAGAACGATGAAGGCAACGGCCGGGACCAGGTACCGGATCTTGATTATCCCGTAAAAATGCCAGCCTGCGGGGACGAGGGCCAAACCGGCAAAAACCGAGACCGAAGGCCACCAGTTTTCGAGGGCTATGGGAATAATATTGAGAGAAGACAAAAAAAGAAAAAACCCGACCAGGATGAAAAAGGTGGCGAAGAACAGGTAGAGGGACCGCTTGTTCAATTTAACCGCGGAAAAGGCGCAGGCCGAGCCGATAATAATAAAAGAGAAGGCGGTTATTACGGATACCCTGGAAATTCCCGCTATCGTGCTTAGCAGAAACGCGCAGCCAAGCAGCATCAGCAAAATACCGCTGAAAAAAATCAGGCGGGCGGCAAGACGGCGTTTAACTTCATGACGCATAATGTTACTATACCAGCAAAAACGCTATCTTGCCAATGGTATTGCCGCGTGGTAAAATCTTCGCGCAAGGGATAGAAGCGGTATCCTTTTTTGCCGCAGGCAAAAAAGATACAAGCGGATAGCCCGGTCCGGCCCCGGAGGGGCCGGATGCGCCCGGATAGATACGAGGAGATAAAAAATAAAGTCTTTGCGCCCTGTTCTGACGGTTTTGGCCCTGTTCCCGCTTCTTGCCTCCTGTACTGCCCGGCCGGGTTTCGCCAGGACGGATATCCGGAAAGATTACTATATTATCGGGGATCAGAAGCAGCAGGAGGGTTTTAGGGACCTTTTCGCCCTTCTTGAGGAGGGGACGGGGAACGCGGAAGAGCGTTTTGCGATACTGAACGAAATCGCCGGTGAATACGCGCGGCTTAAGGAATACTCGCGGCTTGTTAATTTTCTGGGCGTGTGTATGAGCAAATACCCGGACGATCCTTATTCGGCCTATTACCTTCTGATGATAGCCTATGCGTATACCCAGCAGGAAGCCGACGAGGTGGCTGTCCTTTACTATAACCTGATTGTGAATAATTGCCCGGATCTGACGGTCAGGGGGGAATCGATACACTTTATCGCGCTGAACCGGCTGATCGCCCTGACCGGGAACCAGGAGCAGCTTATCCGGTACTACGGGGAACTGCTCTCCCGTTTTTCCGACAAGACGGACCCCGGCGCGGCGTATTTCCAGCTTGGCCAGGCCTATGAAAAGACCGGCGAGTGGAATCTGGCGATCCAGGCCTATACCCGGTTCCTGCCCTATTACGGTACGGTGATCCCCGGTTTTCCCGACGCCTACGCCTATGCCAAACGGCTGGTGGACTTTAACAACTCGCCCAAGGACTGGACCTTCGAATCCCTGCCCGCTATGGTTGACACTATCGAAAGCGCCCTCAATACCGGGAACAGCAGGCGGCTCTGGAGCTACCGGGCGAAGGTGAATTTCTTTACCCGGTCCTGGGGGCAGGAGGATGAGGACAGCGCGGAAGTGGCGGAATTTACGCTTGTGGATTTTATGCGGGGGAACCAGATACGCTACGCGGCGGAACTGGATGAAAGCTCCAACGCCAACGAGGCGTATCTGCGCACCTGGGGCTGGTACCAGTACATATCCACATGGTACTTCTACTTTAGGAAGATCTACTTTCCCCTTGACCCGGACATCCACGGCCGCTGGGAATGGGCGGGGATCTATTACGGAGAAAAATGGTGACGCGCCGCCTGCTGGATCCGGGAGTAATGGTAATACTGCTGCTTATTGGGGCGGCGGCTTTTCCCGCAAGGCTTCCCGCCCAGGACGAATACTACTACGACTACAAGCCGCTTGGCCCTGAAGATGCGGCGCAGCCGGCCCCGGCCTTGGCCCCGGCTTCCGGCGGGGGGGGGCGCGGCGCGGCGGGTTCCGGCCTGGCCGGGTATACGCCATTGGGTTTCGCGCCGCCGGAGCGGAGGCTGCCCGAACCGGGGCCGGTTTCCCCGGAAGGACGCCCCCTGCGCGGGCGCGCGGACGCTGAAACGCAGGCCGCCGGGGCGGCGCTTTTTTCCAGGCCGGAAGGCGGCCCCTACGCGGGCGGGGGCGCGGGCGAGCCGGGTATTCCGGGCTTTGACCAGGCCCTTACCAGGCGGTATGTGGAACAGTATTCCAGGGGCGGGGGCAGGGAATGGCTCCAGGCAGTGATGAAACGGGCCGGGCCGTATATTCCCTTTATCCGGGAACAGATTGCCGCGCGCAATCTGCCGCCCGAACTTCTCTACCTGCCGGTGATTGAATCCGGCTTCGTACCTACCGCCCGCAGCAGGTCGGGCGCTACGGGGCTGTGGCAGTTTATGCGGAACAGCATTGCCCCTTTTGACATTAAAATAAACGAATGGGCCGACGAGCGTATGGACTTCTGGAAATCCACCGAAGGGGCGCTGCGCAAACTTGAAGACAACTACCGCGCCCTGGGGGACTGGCCGCTGGCCCTTGCCGCGTACAACGCGGGCCTTGGGGGCGTACAGCGGGCGGCGCGTCAGGCGGGAAGGGCCGATTACTGGTACCTTTCGGAAAAGAAATTTATCAAGACGGAAACTGTCCACTATGTGCCGAAATTCCTGGCGGTGGCCTATATACTTTCCAACCCCCGCAAATTCGCTCTGGACCTGGACTGGTCCGGGGACCCGCGCTGGGAGCTTATCCCCGTGGGCAAGCAGGTAGACCTGGGGATGCTGGCCGAAGAAGCGGGGGTTGACGGCGCCGCGCTTAAGGCGGCAAACCGGGAGCTTTTCTACGGCATAACCCCTCCGGATAAAAATTACCGGCTCAAGGCCCGCGCCGCTGATTCTTCCCGGATAAGCGAGGCCCTGGAACGTACCGAAACTGTGCTTATCAAGCACTATTTCCACACGATCCGTTACGGCGATACTCTTTCCGCGCTGGCCCTGCATTACGGTATTTCGGTGGCCCAGATTACCGAGGCGAACCCCGGTGTACGGGCCCAGTATCTGAGGATAGGCCAGCAGCTCCGCATACCCGCCTACCGGGACGCGGGGCCGTACCGCCATGCCGGTACCACTGCGGACGACGCGCTCAGGTTTACCGGGAGCCACCTGGTTAAAAGAGGGGAAACCCTCTGGTCTATCGCCCTGGCCTACGGGGTGGACCCCGAGGTTCTGGCGGAGGCTAACGGCATGAATCTCAACGACACGCTCAGGGAGGGCAGAAACCTGAAAACGCCGGGGCCGGAGGGCCGCTGAGAGACGCGGGAAAACGCGGCGGTTTTTTGGCGGCCGGAAAAAAGGTTTTAAAATTTTACCGCTAAGTCGAAGAAGTCAAAAAAGCAGCAAGGAAAGGAGTGTTATTTTATACTCCTGTTATTTGAGGCTGTTCCAAAACTTCAGTTTTTGGAACAAGCTTATTTAACTTATTCGACTTTTTTGACTTTGCGGTTATTTATATGAGGCCGTTCCAAAATGTCAGATTTTGGAACAGTTTCCCTGGATTTCTTTGTGTTTAGTCCAGCCAGCCTGCGAGGAGGGATGTATGAATCGCTTTGGCAAAACGCTTTTTCTTCTTGTCCTGGCCGGTTTGGTTGGCAGCCTTTACGCGCAGATCCCGAAGATCGCCGTTACGGGCGCGATCGAATGGAAAAAAATGGAGATGAGGGTGAACCTTTCCCTTGACCTCGCCTCCGCGGGGCTGCGGCTTCCCACCGGAAGGTCCCAGGCGGAAGAGATCATCGCCATTGAATTCGCGAGCCTCCTTCGGCCCTACATCCTTGCTATTCCGGTGGATTCTTCTACCACGGTGGAAGATCTTATCAGGCTTGGGAGCTTTTCGTTTTTGGGTCCGGAATCCGTCGCCAAATCCGCGAAGCGCGGTTACGCTACCCTTACGCCGGATTTCAGCTCCCTTTCCTCCGCCTCCACGCTGGACCTTTCGATCCTGAGCAGCCGGCTTATCCTGCACAGCCGGCCCATGGAAATGCGGCGCGTCCTTGCCCCGGTCCCCGCCGCGCCTTACTCAGGGATTATCATCATCGCGAGCGGGGAACTCCCGGTACACGGGAGGAGGACCAGCGCGTTTGTAACGCCCTGCCTTTTCCCCAAAGTCTGGGACACGGACATGAACCTTATCTACGAACGGAACATCCTCGATCCCGCCGGCGGCGGCAAAACACTGGTACGCTACGCGGCAGAGGAAGACATTTTCCAGGACAGCCCGTCGGGGCTTTCCCCGGAGGTCAGCGCCCTTGTGGGGAACAACCCCCTCAGGATAATCGCCCGGGGTGTCTTCGGCATCCGCCCTACGGACCCTATCATCGACCGCGAAGACGCCCTTGAAATACTTTCCCTGGAGGACAACCGCCGCCTCCTGCGCGAAGGCAAAGTGGTGATTGTACTAAGCGACAAAGCGCTTGAAACGCGGTTCGACGATGCGCCGTAAAAAACAGGCTCCCATAAGAAAAGTGAGTATTTTAGCCTTCCTTCTTTTTTTGACACATTCGACTTTGCGGTAAAATTCCAAGGCATATTTTTTAGTCCAATCTACTATTCACTAAGGATGTCCAGGGCAAAAGAGGGGCGCTTTTTCCTGTTTTGGTCGTAGAGCAGAATCCCCGCGTTGAACTGGCGTTCAGCGTCGAGGGTTGAAGGCGGCCCATGCCCGGGAAACACGACAAAGTCCCCGGGCAGGGAAAGCAGCTTGCTCCGGATGGCAGTCATTTGAAGGGCGGCCCCGTAGGAGCTTGCCGTGGTCCCCACAAGCCCGGCGGTCATCGCGTCCCCGGTAAAGAGCCAGTTGTCGATTTTGTACACAGCCGAATCGGAAGAATGCCCCGGTACGGAAATCACTTCCAGATGGAAAGGGCCGATGTCGATCAGATCCCCGTCCCGCACTACATTGGTCCGGTAATCCATGATGATGTGGTTTATCGCGTATATTTCCGTGTCGTAGATTCGCCTGAGAGTCCGCAGGCCCTGCACATGGCTTTTATGGTCGTGGGTAATAAGCACCCCTTTAAGGCTGTAGTCGTTATTTTCGATGGTGTTAAGGACATCGGCCCCCATTTCCCCGGGATCGACGAGGATCGCCTCTCCGGGCATTGATTCCGAACC
>JAIRZS010000051.1 GCA_031267115.1 Treponema sp. | reverse complement strand
CCGGCAAAGGCGGCATTTTCCACTATTTTCCCTTTGAAGTCAGCAATTCTCTGTTTTACTAACCAGTGAAAGGATACCAAAAATTTGCAACGAGGGGTGGCCGGGGGAAAAGCGCCCTCCGTAAAGAGGGACTTTTACCCCCGGACAGGACCCCCGAAAAATTCCTGCTGTGTCCTTTCGCTTTCTGCCGGATAAGCCGGGAATTGCTGACGGAGTACCGGATCCCCCCCTTGACAAAATGGGAAGAACCATAATAAATTGTATTATCAAAGTAAAAAAATACCTTAGCCTTATTCCTATAGAGTGCCTTTAAACATGAAAATAGCAAAAATCCCCGCAGGCCTTGTATTCCTGCTCATCCTTCCGGCTTTGTGTGCCTTCCTCTCCTGCCAGAGTCTGAGCCGGTCTAAAAAACAGACCGGGATTCCCGATAAATTTGCCGTCTTTACCTTTGACGACGGGCCAAATTCCCAGGGGGACACTACCGCGCGGCTTCTGGACATTCTGAAAAAGTACCAAATCCAGGCCATGTTCGCCCTGCTGGGAGAAAACGCGGAGTACAGCCCGGATCTGGTCAGGCGTATCCGGGACGAGGGCCACTATATTATCAACCACGGATACTACGATACCTGGGCGGTAAACATGGGCCGCGAATTTTTCCTGCTTAACCTTGAAATGGGCGAGCAGGCCATCAGCGCCGCGCTGGGAGAACCGCTAAACCCCCGGCTTTACCGGCCCCAGGGCGGGTTTTACAAAAAGCGCCACCTGAAGATCTGGCAGTCGCAGGGTTACACGCTGATACCCAGCACCGCCCGGTCATACGACGCGGTAAAAACCGCAGCCGGCGCGGACCGGGTAGTACGCGCCATAATGCGCAAAGTTGAAAAACAGAAAGGCGGCATCATCATGCTCCACGACGGCCGGGATTCCCACCGCAATATGGAAATGGTGCTGAAAGAAAACCCCTACGGATCATACAACCGGTCATGGATCCCCGAAACAGTGGAAAGGCTGATCCTCACCCTGCAGGAAGAAGGTTACGCCCTTTCGGGATTCGACGCGCTTGAGGCGGTCAAATACGATCCGGATAAGCGGCGGCCCGAAACGCGCCCTGTCTTAAAAAACAAGCGGAAGGGCGATCGTAACGCGCCTTGAAGCCTTTAATACGGAGACGCTATAATAAACTATGCTGGAAAACTATAATTGCCCCAACTGCCAGACACTGACACCCATGAATGCCTTTCTGGAAAACCTCCACGTCTGCGGTACCTGCGGCTACCATGCCCGCCTTGCCTGGCAGGAGCGGCTCTCTTTTACCGCCGACGAAGGCAGCTTCCGCGAATTCGACACCCTGATGGATTCAAAAAACCCCATCGGTTTTCCCGGCTACAGGGAAAAGCTCGCCGAATTGCAGAGGGAGCGGAGAACCAGGGAAGCGGTAGTTACCGGCATCTGTACGATCATGGGGTATACGGCGGTAATCGGGATAATGGACAGCTATTTTATGATGGCCAGCATGGGCAGCGTGGTGGGCGAAAAAGTTACCCGCGCGTTCGAGTACGGCACCGCGCACAGGCTGCCGGTCATTTTTTTTACCGCGTCGGGGGGCGCCCGTATGCAGGAGGGGATCTTTTCCCTGATGCAGATGGCCAAGACCAGCGGGGCGGCGGCCCGGCACAACCAGGCGGGGCAGCTCTACATCACCGTCCTTGCGGACCCTACCACGGGCGGGGTTACCGCTTCTTTTGCCTCCCTGGGCGACATCATTATCGCCGAACCGGGGGCGCTCATCGGCTTCGCGGGGAAGCGGGTTATCGCCGACACCATAGGCCAGTCTCTGCCGGGCCATTTTCAGACCGCCGAATTCCTCCGGGAACACGGTTTCGCGGACATGGTTGTCCGGCGGAGCGAACTGCGCGGCATTCTTTCCCGGATTATCCGCCTGCACGGCTACCCGATTGGCGCGCCGCTCGGCCCGGCAGGGGCGGAACTTCCCCCGGAGGCGATTAATGGCTAAACTCGGCGTTGTCAAACGGCTTGAACTGCTCCACACCATGGGCCGGCCAACCATAAACGACTTTATCCCCTTGATCTTTACAGACTTTACCGAATTTCACGGGGACCGTTATTTCGGGGACGATCCCGCGATCCTCGGCGGAATCGCCCTGCTGGGCAATACCCCGGTAACATTGGTAAGCCAGGTCCGGGGCCGCGACATTGATGAGCTGAAAAAAACCAACTTTTCCATGCCCCATCCAGAAGGGTACCGCAAGGCCCTGCGCCTGGCACGCCAGGCGGAGAAATTTCACCGGCCCGTGCTTTGTTTTATCGATACGCCGGGGGCTTTCTGCGGGGTAGGCGCCGAGGAGCGGGGGCAGGGGGAAGCTATTGCCCGGAATCTTATGGAATTTATGACCCTTAAAACGCCGGTAATTTCGATGGTTTTGGGAGAGGGGGGGTCGGGCGGCGCCCTGGCGCTGGGAGTATGCGACGAACTTGCCATGCTGGAAAACGCCCTCTATTCGGTAATCTCCCCCCGGGGGTTCGCCTCGATTCTGTGGAAAGACGCCGCCCGGGAAAAGGAAGCGGCGGAACTGATGAAAATTTGCGCGGAGGATCTTCTGGCCTTCGGCGTATGCGAAAAGATCATTGAGGAGCCGGAAGGCGGGGCCGCCAAAGATATTCCCGCTATGGCGAAGACCCTGCGGGAATACCTGACCGGCGCGGTAAAACGCTTTGCCGGGGCAGATACCGGGATGCTCCTTGAAAACCGCTACCGAAAATTCCGCAAAATCGGCGAGTTTATGTAAGCCGCTTATACCGCGAAAAAGCCCTGCCCTATTAGTTCGACTGTTTTCCGCAGATCCGTGTCCAAAGGCCGGTCATCCTCAAGAAACGCGTAATGCGAGAAGACCTGCCGGTATGTCTCCTCAACGCCGGCAAGGGCGACCGGCGCGATTTCCTGCCGGTCAAGCCGCAGGCGCAGCGCTTGGGCCGCCGCGAGCAGGGAGGCCGCCGCGACCTGGGCCGAAAGTTCCAGGACCCGGATACAGTCGCGGGCGGCGATGGTCCCCATGCTCACCTTGTCCTGGTTGTGGCATTCGGTGGAACGGGAAAAGACGCTGGCGGGAAGGGTGTTTTTCAGCGCTTCGGCGGCCCAGGCCGAGGCCGCTATCTGTACCGCCTTGTAGCCGTGGTTGTAAGACAGGCTGTTCTTTGAGCCGGAAAGGTTGGACGGAAGCCCCCTGTTGAATTTGATGTCTACAAGCAGGGCAAGCTGGCGGTCCAGCAGATCCGCGATATTGGCGACAATGTTTTTAAGAGAATCCATGGCAAAGCAGATATGGCCGCCGTAGAAGTGCCCGCCGTGGAACACCGATTCGGTTTCCGGATCGATAAGGGGATTGTCGTTGGCGCTGTTCATCTCTGTTTCGATGAGTCGGCGGAAAAGGTCCCGGGCGTCGTAATACACCCCCAGCACATGGGGGGCGCAGCGGATAGAGTAGAGGTCCTGTATCCGGGCGGGAATTACCTTTTTGGTTTTTTCCGCGCCGAGAGCGCCGGCTATTTTTTCCGCCGCGGCGCTTTGTCCCGGATGGGGTTTAAGGTCAAAGAGGCGCTTGTAAAAGTGATACGCGTTTCCCTTGAGGGCCAGGGAATTCATGGCGGTGATACGGCAGGCAAGGTCCGCCAGATAATCGGCGCGGACAAAGGCCCGGACCGCCACGGCGTTCATTACGGCGGTGCCGTTCATGATGGCAATGGCCTCCTTGGGCCGGAAACGGTAGGCGGGCCGCCCCAGCTCCGCCAGCACTTCCTTTGAAGGCCGGACCCTGCCCCGGTAAAGCACATCCCGCTCGCCGATGAGGGCCCCGGCCAGGTAGGACAGGGGTGTAAGGTCTCCGGACGCGCCTACGGACCCTTCCTGGGGGATGAGGGGGAGTATATCGTTTTCGATAAAAAAACCGATCTGTTTAAGGAGATCGACGCTGACCCCGGAATAGCCCTGGGCCAGGGTATTGAGCCGGACAATCATGACGGCGCGGGTGGTTTTTTCGTCAAAAAATTCCCCCAGGCCGCAGCCGTGGTAGCGGGTCAGGTTGACCGGAAGCTCGTAGTAATGATCCGGCGGGACCGTCTCGGTACAGGAATCGCCGTAGCCGGTAGTAACCCCGTAAATACCTCCGGTCTCCTCCAGGGTTTTATCCAGAAAAGCGGCGCCCGTCTCGATTCGCCGCTCAAATTCTTCCGAAGCCCAAAGTTTTGCCCCGCCCGGCTGTTCAGAAGCGGCATAAACCGTCTCGATTGTCAAATTTCCCCTGCCGATTTCAGGGATAACCGCTGTGTTTTCACTCATAGCAACACTATTTAAACAGATAATCCGTTAAAAATCAAGACGCCGGATTTCTCGCAACAGGCTCCTGGTCAACTGCGGGGGCGTTGCGGGGGTGTCCCCCGCAGAAGGGGGAAGCGTAAGACTTGCTCCGGGCCATAGGCCCTCCGCAAGTCTTTTAGGAGTTTTTGCCATAGGCAAAAACTCCAGGGGTCCGTGGAGCAAGGCTGGAGCGGGGGGGAAGACTTTCCCCCCGGTATTTTCGCTAACCGCGCGTTTTTTATACATCCAAATTGCTTACCAGGAGGGCGTTCTCCTCGATGAACTCCCGGCGGGGGGCGACGACTTCGCCCATCAGAGTGGTGAAGATCCGCTCGGCTTCCACGGTATCGTCCAGGTGGACCTGGATAATGTTGCGCTGCGAGGGGTCCATGGTGGTTTCCCAGAGCTGGTCGGGGTTCATCTCGCCCAGGCCTTTGTAGCGCTGGACGGAGATCTTTTCCGGGTCCCGGCCGGACCCGGCAAGGATGCGCTCTTTTTCAATATCGTCGTAGGCGTAGAAGTTCTTTTTTTCGTAGCTGATCTTGTACAGGGGCGGACAGGCGAGGTATACATGGCCCCGCTCTATAAGCTCCGTCATATAGCGGTAGAAGAAGGTGAGCAGCAGGGTCCTGATATGGGAACCGTCCACGTCGGCATCGGCCATGATGATGACCTTGTGGTAGCGGATCCTGGCTACGTCAAATTCGCCGCCGCATCCCGCGCCTATGCTGGCGATGATGGGCTGGAGCTTTTCGTTGGTAACAACTTTCTCGATGCGGGTTTTTTCCACGTTGAGCATCTTGCCGAAAAGGGAAAGTATTGCCTGATGCTGCCGGTTCCGGCCCATCTTGGCGGAGCCGCCCGCGGAATCGCCCTCAACGATGAAAAGCTCGCAGAGCCGGGGGTCCTTTTCGGAACAGTCGGCGAGTTTGCCGGGAAGGCCGGCCGAATCCATGGCGTTTTTCCGGCGGGTAGCGTCCCGGGCCTGGCGGGCGGCGATACGGGCTTTGGCGGCGAGCACGCTTTTATCCAGGATCGCGGATATTACATCGGGGTGCTGGTCCAGAAAGATTTCCAGCTGCTCATTTACCAGGGATTCCACGATACCCTTGACCTCGGAATTGCCAAGCTTGCCCTTGGTCTGGCCTTCAAACTGTGGATCGGGGACCTTGATGGAAAGGACGGCGGTAAGACCCTCCCGCACATCGTCGCCGGAAAGGGATTCGTCCAGTTTTTTGGCCTGTTTGGATTTTTTCAGGAATTCGTTCAGGGTGCGGGTAAGGGCGGACTTGAAGCCCACCAGATGGGTGCCGCCCTCGCGGGTGTTGATATCATTGACAAACGAGAACATGATCTCGTTAAAGCCGTCGTTGTACTGGATGGCGCATTCCACATCTACCCCGTCCCGGCTCCCCTCGATAAATAATGGATTTTTGTAGAGTACCGTCTTGTTCTCGTTGAGATATTCCACAAAGCTCTTAACCCCGCCGTCGAATTTGAACTCGTGGACCTTGGGGGTACTGAGCCTTTCATCCCTGATGGTGATTCTGAGGCCTTTGTTGAGAAAGGCAAGCTCCCGGAGCCGGTTCGAAAGGGCGTCGAAGTTATAGGTGGTGGTCTCAAAAACCGAGCCGTCGGCTTTCCAGCGGACCACCGTACCCCGCTCCTTAGAAGCGCCGTTATAGGGCAGCCGGGAAGCCGCCACATCGCCGGCGGGACCCTCGGGGATGCCTATTTTGTAACGCTGGGTGTATATTCTGCCGTCTACGTGGACAAAGGCCTCGCACCATTCGGAAAGGGCGTTCACTACCGAAACGCCAACGCCGTGGAGGCCCCCCGAGACCTTGTAAGAATTCTTGTCGAATTTGCCGCCCGCGTGGAGCCGGGTCATTACCAGTTCCAGGGCGCTTACCCCTTCGGTAGGGTGTATACCTACCGGTATGCCCCGGCCGTTGTCCTCTACCCGGACTATATCGTTTCCCTCCAGAACTACAAGAATATCGTCGCAATGTCCCTGCATCGCCTCGTCTACCGAATTATCGACTACCTCGAAGACCAGGTGGTGAAGGCCGTCTATGCCCGTTGTCCCGATGTACATGCCCGGCCGCTTGCGGACCGCCTCAAGGCCTTTCAATACCTGGATGTTCTGCGCTGAATAATCTGTGCTGGAATTCATAAACCCATTTTATTTCCCTTGAAAAAAAAAGTAAAGGTAAGCTATAATGATCTTCCGGCTGAGAAGGGTATAGATAATCTTATCCACAGCCTGTTTTTTATGTGTGCATTATTTGTGGATAACCATTGTACATTCCATTGTTGCCGGTGTCCGAAAGGCCCAAAATCGGGATATGTTTTGTAATTGTCATTTTTATCGCAGTTATTTTATTGTACAGTAAAGAACTAGAGATCGTGTACTATTCACTTATTAAGGGTGGGTTGAAAAACACGAGTATTTTAATCAAATAGAACGGCCTAGACGGTAATTTACAGTTGTGTATAAGTTGTTAATGAATTGGGCGGTTTTTGAACTATTTTTTGAAATTTGGTGGTAATTCTTCATGGCTGAGTGGAATGACTATGCTCTTTTTTGGAAAGAAACCCTCAATATTATAAAAAGTGAAAAAGGCGAACAGGAATTCTCCATGTGGTTTAACCTGGAATTTCTCAAAGCCGCGGAAAAAGAAATATTTATCGCCGTCCCTTCCTCTTTTTACCGGGACCAGGTCAGACAAAGGTATCAGAATTACATCGAAACCAAGCTGAAAGGGCTGACCGGAAGGGATATTTCCATTATTTTTGAGATAAAACCCCGGGAAAATGGGGAAGCTGTACTTGAAAGGAGCGTAAAAAGCGATCCCGGAGAAGCTGCCCCGGAAATAACCCCGAAAAAGGAAAAAAGAACCGCCCATGCCCAGCTTAGCAAAGACTATACTTTTGAAAGATATGTCACCGGGGACAATAACAATTTCGCCTCAAATGCCGCCCAGGCTATAGCCCGTAATCCCGGAAACGCTTATAACCCTTTTTTTATATACGGAGGGGTCGGCCTGGGAAAAACCCATTTAATGCAGGCTATAGGAAATTATATTCACGAAAATTCCAAAGGGAAAATTATCTCCATAACCGCAGAAAATTTTACCAATGAATTCGTCCTGGCTATCAAGGAAGACCGGATGCCGGTTTTTAAAAACAAGTATCGTTTTATAGATACCCTTCTTATTGACGATATTCACTTTCTGGAAAATAAATGGGAAACCCAGGAGGAGCTTTTCCATACTTTTAATGCCCTTTACGACGCTAAAAAGCAGATTGTCTTTACCTGCGACAGGCCGGCTTCGGAATTAAAAAAAATAAATACCCGGCTCCGTTCCAGGTTCGAACGCGGCCTGAACGTGGATCTCCAGCCCCCAAATTTCGAAACCCGCTGCGCCATTCTTAAAAAAAAGGTGGAGGACACACACATAACCCTTTCCGACGAGGTTATATCCCTGATAAGCAAGAATGTTTCTACCAATGTCCGGGATCTGGAAGCCGCCCTAACCAAGCTTGTGGCATACTCCAATCTGGTCGGAAAACCTGTAAATCTGGACATCGCCCAGCAGCAACTAAAGGATATGTTTGCCTCTCCCAGACAAACCAACATATCAATCGACATTATTCAAAGGGTTGTCGCCGATTATTTTTCCCTGCCTTCTTCTGATATCAAGGGAAAAAAGAGAACCCAAAATATTGTTTTTCCAAGACAGCTGGCTATGCATATAGCCAGAGAAATCACGGAATTCTCCACGACAGAAATAGGCCAATATTTCGGAAGAGATCATACTACGGTAATGCACGCGTGCCAGAAAATCGAGGAAAAAAAACAAGCCGATCCGACTCTGGATTCCACTATACAAACGCTTATCAGAATGATAAAAGATGCCAATGCAAAATACTGAAAAAAGGTTGATAACAAAAGAATAAATAGTGAACAAACTTAAATAAACAGAAAATGTGGGTAATTTTTCCCTTTTATCCAGATTTTGTGAATTCTATAATTATATATTATATATAGAATTAGGTGAGTTTTCCACTTTTTAGAAGGGCCTATTATTATGATTATTATTTTATATTATTATATAAAGATAGAGAGATTTTAAAAAGGCCGATTAGGGCCAAGGAGAATTTACATGAAATTTATATGCGAACGAAGTGTGCTTCTCAAAGAGATCACCATTGCCCAGGAGATAATTCTCTCCAAAAATGCCATTTCTATCCTGTCGAATATTTATCTTGCTGCCCAGAACGGTACTCTTGTTATAAAATCTACGGACGTTAAGGTGAATTTTGAAACGAAAGTGCCGGTTATAGTTGTGGAAGAAGGGTCGACTACGGTATTTGGTGATAAGTTTTTGGGAATTTTGAATAGAATTCCGGATGGGGAAATGGAATTTGATCAAAAAGAAGGTAAAATTCTGATAAAGCCGGTGAAGAGGAAGATAGAATTCCAGCTAAGAAGCATAGCTTCAGACAAATTTCCCGAATTTCCCGAGCCGGATACGGATAAGGTCTTTAATTTACCGGTTAAAAGTTTTAAGGAGATGATTAATCAGACAATTTTTGCCGTTTCCGATGATGAAATCCGGTATTTTATGAACGGGGTTTTTTTTGAGAAGCAGGAAAATAAATTTGTCATGGTAGGAACAGACGG
>JAIRZS010000269.1 GCA_031267115.1 Treponema sp. | reverse complement strand
AGCAAAATAGGGAAAATACAAGGAGGCTGTTATGGCGGAACCCGCGAAGCGCGACCCTAAAGCGCCAAAATTTCTTGAAGTCACCGTTAAGGACAGCGACGGGAAGATCTGGTCTACCTTTTACGCCCAGGCCAAGGAATTCTCTACGGGGTCCGTGGGCTATTACGCCTCGGACAAGGCTACCAATCCCGAAAGCGGCGAGCGCTACCAGTGCGGGCTGTCTTTTACCCTGATCGGGTCAAAACCCGGCAAGTGATTTTTACCGCCCCAGGCAAGCCCCGGGGCGGTTTTTTTTAAGTTTTAGGGGTACCATGTTAAAAGGGCGGCATTTGGTTGAGCCGGGCGATTTGAGCTTGGGCGAAATGGAAGGGCTTTTTACGCTTGCCGAAAAAATCGAAACGGAAGATGATTACCTGAGGGAATCCTGCCGGGGAAAGCTCCTGGCGGCCCTGTTCTTTGAGCCAAGCACCCGGACCCGGCTGAGTTTCGAGGCTGCCATGATGCGCCTGGGCGGAAGCTGCCTGGGCTTCGCGGAGCCGGGTTCCAGTTCGGCGGTTAAGGGGGAAAGCCTCGCGGACACGGTCAGGATGGCATCTTCCTACGCGGACGTGATTGTCATGAGAAGCCCCAAAGAAGGGGCGGCTTTGCTGGCGTCGCGGTATTCCGCCGTACCTGTGATCAACGCCGGGGACGGGGGCCACCACCACCCCACGCAGACGCTGACCGACCTTTTAACCATCAGGCGGCTCCGCCGTTCCATTGGCGGTCTGAACGTGGGTTTCTGCGGGGACCTGAAATTCGGCCGCACGGTGCATTCACTGGCAAAGGCCCTCTCACGGTATCCTGATATGAGGATGGTCTTTATCTCGCCGGAAGAACTCAGGATACCGGATTATATAGGCGGAGGGATACTCGGGAAGGCCGGCGTCCCCTATACCGAAACCGGCGATCTTGAAAAGGTGATAGGCGGCCTTGACGTGCTTTACATGACGCGTGTCCAGCGGGAGCGGTTTTTTAACGAGGAAGACTATATACGCCTTAAGGACAGCTATATCCTTAATACGGAAAAAATGGCGCTCGCAAAAAAAGATATGATCGTCCTGCACCCCCTGCCCCGCGTGAATGAAATTGCCGTGGAAGTTGACGACGATCCGCGGGCGGCTTACTTTAAACAGGCGAAGTACGGGATGTTTGTGCGGATGGCACTTCTGGCTTCGGTATTGGGCATCACCGGAGTGGGAGGGAGTTTATGCTGAACATAGACCAGATAAAAAACGGAATCGTGATTGACCATATCAAAGCCGGGCAGGGGATAAAAATTTTTTCCTGGCTCGGGCTTGACAGGGCTTCCTACACGGTGGCGTTTGTGCTTAACGCTACTTCCGACTGTATGGGCAGAAAGGACCTTATCAAGATAGATAACGCTATTGCCATTGACTTTGACATTCTGGGGTTCATCGATCCGAATATTACCGTTAATATTATCGAAAACGAAAAAATCTCTGAAAAGATAAAGCTTAAACTTCCCGAAGTGGTGAAAAATGTGCTGATATGCAAAAACCCCCGGTGCATTACCTCTACCGAGCGTTATATTCCCCATGTTTTCCGCCTGGACAACAGGGAACTGGGGACTTACCGCTGCGAATACTGCGACGAGCTGAGTACGGGGGATTTTCTGGAGGCCCGCGCGGAATGAGAGTCCGCCGAATTTGAAAGGATTTAACCACAAAGTTAAAAAAGTCGAAAGTAAGAAAAAAGAGAGTATTTTAGCCTTCCTCCCTCAACTTCTTTGACTTATCCGATTTCGCGGTAAAATTCCAAAACATGCTTACGGAACGCGCAAGGGATTGGAGGGGCGGCGTTCTTTGCGCCGCCAGGCGCAAAGAATGGAGCGAAGCGGAACCCCGGAAAGCCCGGTTTCCGGCGCTCCGCGCCGGAAATGCGCCCGAATTTTTTAAAATCCTTATCCTCTGGAAAGCGGCGTAGCTGATTAAGACTTAAAAACCACCGCCTATGGCGGTGGTCATGTACTGACAGCTATGCCATTAAAAAAGCAAGAAGGCTGAACGATGAGGATATTAAGAAACAACTTCATGCGGAAACGCAGCGGAAACCAATCTCGGCATGAAGCATAAACTGAGCGGAAATTGGCAAAAAACGGAAAGTATTTTTGGCTCCTTATAGGGCCTCCCTATTAAAGCCACCACCTTTGGAGGCGGTTGTTTGCTAAGTTATAATCCCTTAGCGGTGAAATCCTGAAATTCCCAGCTTCAGTCGTAGAACAGCGCAAAGGCGAAAACCTCTTTGGTCCCGGATTCCTTGAGCGCTTTCGCGCAGACATCCAGGGTGGAACCAGTGGTGATGACATCATCGAAAAGCAAAGCCCGCTCCGGCGGGGGTTTCCTGCAGCGGATGCGTCCGAGGAGATTTATCCGGCGCCCCTGCCGGCCCAGCCCCTTCTGGGTCTGCGAGGGCAGCCGTTCAAGACAGGCCTCTATGCGCGCCCCGTGGTTTTTCCTGAGTTTCCCGGCAAGGCAGGCAATCTGGTCCCAGCCGGATTTTTTTATCTTCCCGTAACGCGGCGGGACCGGGACCCAGGAAAATTCCCCGGCCCAGGGGCTTCCTTCCCGGCGTATGAGCGGGAGGGCGTCCGTCATTTTTTGGGCCAGCAGATTCCCCAGCGCAAAGTTTTTTCCGAATTTATACGCCCCCAGGAGCGTCCGGTAGTTCCCCGCGTAAGGCCAGAGCGCGAAGGCCCCGTCGAACGCAAAGCCCTCCCCTTCCCGGCAGGGGAGGCAGCGTCTCTGTTCCGAAACAAGGGGCCGGCCGCAGGAAAGGCAGCGCCTTTCGTCTTCAATGCCAAGCCGGTCCAGGCATCCGCGGCAGAGGCCGTACCACGCCTCTTCCGCCCCGGAAAGCATACCCCCGCAAATCGCGCAGCCCGCCGGAAAGAGGCATTCCCTGGCCAGCGCCGCGGCACGGCCTGCCCGGATGCGCAATGCCCCGTCTTTGCGGGCAAGACAGCCCGTTTTTTCCGTATTTTTCATAAACCGGATATTACCGTGCGCGGACGGGGATTTCCCGGAAAAAATGACAAAAATCGGTATTTTTTGGGGAAAAATCGGTTTTTTGTTTTGGAGATTCCGGGCGCATCCGCGCGCCTGCGGTGCGCGGACCGGGCTTTCCGGGGCTCCGCTGCCGCTCCGGCCCCGGCGCTCCGCGCCGTGGCTGC
>JAIRZS010000229.1 GCA_031267115.1 Treponema sp. | reverse complement strand
TAAGGAGAAAATCATGAAAAAACTAATTCCTGTTTTTCTAATTCTGGCCGTCTTTACCGCGTGCGGCGGAAGAGACGGCGG
Organism: Treponema sp.; assembly: GCA_031267115.1. GTDB lineage: Bacteria > Spirochaetota > Spirochaetia > Treponematales > Breznakiellaceae > JAIRRR01. Next base: position 5,667 of record JAIRZS010000229.1, on the reverse strand, counting down.
CGGCCAGCCTGCGGCAAGCGCGGCAGCCGGCGCGGTTTTGACCGTTGCCATGCACGAAGATATCCAGTCGCTGGACCCCGGGCAGGCGTGGGATTTTACCACCAACCAGGCGGTAGGCCAGATAACCGAAGGGCTGGTCGGGCTGGATTCCGGCGACAACATTGTACCTGTGCTGGCGAAAAGCTGGTCCCAGACGGACGATCTTACCTACATCTACGAGGTCAGGGACGATGTTCTTTTTTCGGACGGCTCCAAACTGACCATGGACGATGTGCTCTTTTCCTTTGAGCGATCCCGCGATCCCGAAGGGGGGACCTATTTCGCCGACTTCTTTGCCGATGTGGAAAGTTTTACTGTCGACGGCTGGCTGTTTACCATCAAGCTTGCGAACCCCTCCGCCGTTTTTAAATACGTCCCTACTACCGGGGCGGGCTGGATAATCAGCAAGGCCTATTTTGAGCGGCAGGGAGATAATTTCGGCACCGCCGCAGGCGGCTCTGTCGGTACCGGCCCCTTTATGTACCAGAGCTGGACCAGCGGGCAGGAAGTTGTGCTTAAAAAAAATCCAAACTACTGGGACAAGGAAAAACTTGCCGCCAATATTTTTGATTCTATTGTATTCAAAACGATCCCCGATGATACTACCCGTGTTATCGCCCTGCAGAACGGCGATGTCGATTTCAGCATCAATCTGCCCATCGATATGCTCGGCCAGCTTTCTTCCGCCGGTAATCTGAATTTCTACAACATCGCCACCTACCACGTGGACAGTGTCGGCCTTAACACCCAGCGCCCTCCCTTCGACGATGCCAACGCGCGCCGGGCCGTCGCCCTTGCCCTGGATATTTCCCAACTGCACAGCGTCACTATTAAAGACGCCGGTGTCGCCGGCGATATCCTGCCCTTCGGCCCCGGCCTTTACGGCGCGGACAAGGCCAAATGGGAAGACTATGTCAAGACTGCCGCCTATGTTTACAACCTTGACGGGGCAAAGAGGTATCTTGCCGCCTCCCGTTACCCCAACGGCTTTAGCTGCAATATTGTAATCGGGGAATCATCGGTCGCAACCGACCAGGCGCTCTTTATCCAGGAAGCCCTCAAGGCGCTTAATATCAGCGTGGAGATACGGAAAATGACCGGCGAGGAGCAGGACCTTCACCAGAACGGGCAGGTATTTGACAGCAACGGCAAACGCGACTACGACATGCTCATAGGCGGCTGGGAAGCGGACTACCCGGACCTTAACGGCAATATAGATGTCCTGCTCAAGTCGAGCCAGGCGGGTGAAAACGGCTACAACCACGCGGCCTATGCACGGCCCGATGTGGACGCCCTGATAGATCTGCAGCGCGCCACGCTGGACCCGGTAAAGCGCTTCGAGGTTCAGAAGCAGCTCATGGACATTGTGGTAAACGACGTGCCCTACATTTACCTGGCGTATCCCAGCCGGCAGTATGTGCTTAACAAGAAGTACGCCGGCCCGGCAATTACGGCAAGCTGGCTCTGGTATCTGCCCTTCCAGTCCATCAAGGCCAATTAAGTTTTTGTTTTTCGGAGTTTGGGGCTTTGCCCCAAACCCCGCGGCTGCCTGGTAAATTGATAATATTAAAAAAAATGGTTTGGAATTTTACCGCAAAGTCGAACAAGTAAAAGAAGTGGAAGAAGTATCGTTTCATACTTCGCTTAGTGAACTTTTTCGATTTTTCCGGCTTCGCGGTGAAAACATACGGTATAAATGTCCTACTACGGAACGCGCAAGGGATTGGAGGGGCGCGTGAGCGTTCTTTGCGCCGCGAGGCGCAAAGAATGGAGCGAAGCGGAACCCCGCAAAGCCCGGTCTGCGGGCCGTCCTGCCCTGCGGGCAGGTTGGCCCGCGGATGCGCCCAAAACTAAAATAATTTAATAATACAAGGGGTCTTCTTCCGATTCGGGAGGTTTGACTACGGCATTCGAACCGCGCCGGATAAAATAGTTTTCCCGCGCCTCGTCAATATAAAAAATATCTTTTTCGCCTTCGTTAAAATACCCTATTCTCTCCGTGCCGTTAAAAAGCACATAAGTGCGGGCGCCGTCGGCCGTGTTTTGCTGGCTTATGCCCGCGGAAACATGAAAGCTTCCGAGCCGGAAAACCGACGAAGGGCTGGAGGTACCGTTATCGTCCCTTGAAATTGTTACCAGATCGTCTTCGATGAAGGCGGTGGTGGTGTAGGAATATTCAAATTGCGTTTTGTAATCAAAAGTACCCCGGTATCCCGCTTCTACGGACCCGAAGTCCAAACTGCAGCCGGAGAAAAAAAGCGCGAAGATCAGCACTGTCCTGTTCATAATTTTATCCATAATAGTGATTCATACGCGGCGGCGGAACCGCCGGCCTCCGGCGGCTATTACTCGCCCATACAGGTTCCCACGGAAACGGCCGTGTCTATCATGTAATGATCCCGGGGGACAGTTTTTACCTTGCCCGCGGGAACGCCCAGATCAACGGAACTGATGTCGTTCCCCGAAAGGGCGGCCATGCGGCCGTATTCCCCGCGGGCCAGCAGATCCGCCGCCGCCGTGCCGAGGCTTGTGGCCAGAACCCGGTCCGACGCGCTGGGTATGCCTCCCCGCTGCATATAGCCCAGAACGGTGGCCCTGGTTACCATCCCGGTTTCGGCCTCGATTTCGCGGGCCACCCGGTAGCCGATTGAGGGGGCCACTGTTTCGTTCCGGTACTTCTTCCGGTCTTTCTTGTCCATCTTCGCTTCCGCCCTGGAAAGCGCCCCTTCCGCGACTACTACTATGGAAAAGGTTTTCCCGCTTTTTACCCGGCTTACCAAATGCTCGCCGATGGCTTTTATGTCATAGGGGATTTCCGGTATGAGGATCACATCCCCGCCGCCCGCGACTCCGGCGTAGAGGGCGAGCCAGCCCGCCTTGTGGCCCATCAGTTCTATGACCATTACCCGGTTGTGGCTTTCGGCGGTAGAATGAAGCCGGTCAATCGCCTCGGTACCGATGCTGAGCGCGGAATGAAACCCGAAGGTACGATCCGTGCCGACAATGTCGTTATCAATAGTTTTGGGGAGGCCTATCACGTTAAGGCCCTCCTGGGCCAAAAGGTAACCGGTAGTATTGGTGCCGTTACCCCCCAGCACCACAAGGCAGTCCAGGCTGAGCCTGCGGTAGGTTTCCTTGATAGCCTTTACCTTGTCCCCGCTTATCTCGTCGTCCCCGGACGACGACTTGAAGGGCTTTTCCCGGCTCGCCCCCAGGATAGTCCCCCCGCGGGTAAGTATCCCCTGAAAGTCCACCGGCTTTAAAACCCTCACGGTCTCGTCGATGAGGCCCCGGTAGCCGTTGGCAATGCCGATGATCGTCATGTCGTAGCGGTCGTAAGCGGGCCGGCAGACCCCCCGGATTGCGGCGTTAAGCCCCGGGCAGTCACCCCCGGCGGTCAGTATACCGAAAGTTTTGGTAATGCTTTTCCTGGCTTCCATGATGCTTCGATACCTCCAATCTTATCTCTATTATCTTCAGTAACCGCTCCCCATTCAAGCCGCCGCGCAGCGCTTTCAGCCAGACAGCTTCTTCTTCCCCGAGCCGCCGATTTTCGCTGTCCCCCGCATGTGGGGGGCCTGTTACCCGGCGGCGGGTGCGAACCCAAAAGGCCGCCTTCCGGCCCCCCTGCGCCGGAGCCTCCTCCCCGGCTCCGCCGGGTCCGGGGTCTCCGCCTACCCCCCAAAGGCGCAATTTATCGGATTTTTTAACCACGAAGTCAAATCGAACCAAAAGTTCGAAGTCAAAGAAGTTCAATAAGTAAGTAAAAAAAAAAGAAAGGGAAGGCTGTTCCAAAACTTCAGTTTTTGGAACAGGCTCAGGTAACTATTCTCTTTTTCCGGTTTTCACAGAGGCCGAAAGGGGATCCGGGCAAGATCAAGGATAGCAAAGCGTATCCTTCTTTTACTTCTTCGACTTTGCGGTGAAACCTTTAAATTAAACGCCCATGGCGCCGGCTCTAAAGCTGGGCGGCCAGTGTCTGGACCGTTTCCCGGGGGAGGCCGGTTGCCTGTGTTACCTGCTCGACCGACAGCCCCAGCCGGAGAATGTTCCGGGCAGTCCGCTGCCGGTCCATTTCCGCTCTGGAAACGGCCTCCTCGCGGGACTGTTCCAACTCGGCCGCTTTGGATACAGCCTCCTCGCGGGAACGCCGTTCTTCCTCGCGGGATCGCTCCAACTCGGTCATTCGGGAAACGGCTTCTTCGCGGGAACGCCGTTCCTCCTCGCGGGAACGTCTGACATCTTCCATTTCCTTGTGGAGTTTCTCAATCACCCTTAAGCTCGAAAAATCCATCCCTTCCTCCTCGAATTCATTAAATTCCCCGTATACTTCCCGGTGCAATACTTCCGTCATCCCCAGTACCTTGTCCCCGTCCACTTCGCTCAGATTCCCATCCTCCTTCTCCCGCCCCAGCGCCTCACCTATTTCCCGGTATATTTCCTTCAATTCCCCCGCCAGCTTCTCCCGTTCCTCCCGCGTCTTGGCCTGTTTCGTCCTCTTTCTCAGTTTGAGTATGTACAGCGGCGCGAAAATAACCATGTGCCGCTCCAGGAGGCCCTCCACTGAAAGTTCCGTGAGCTTTATCACCGGCGTCCGGTACTCGTAACAGGAGCCGTCCGGAAAACGGATACGGAGCAGCTCGCTGTCCGGGGCGCTGGCAACCGGTTCCAGGTAGATGACCAGGCTTTGGGGGAAACTGACGGTCTCGATACCATTCTCTTCCGAGGGGTGTTCCAGGGCTTCGGCGGCGTCATAGCGGAACATCCTGAGGGCCATACCGTCCCTGCGGTCGAGCTGTATTTCGATGTGGTAGCGGGAGTTTTCCCCGACGAGGAAAACGCTGTCGGCAATGACGGTTTTGCCGCCGGGGCGTCCCTTTCCCGGGCGGGAGGGGAGGCGGTATTCGGTGTTGGTACGGATGACGGGGGCGTCCGGGGGGTGGGAGGCGGAGAAGCTGGCGTTGAGGAAGCGGATGATGGCCCGGTCTGAAAGGCTGAGTATTTCCTTGGCGGCATTATCAAAATCGTTATGCATAGGGGGTGGCTCCTTTGTCCTATAATATATAGGGGTCTGAGTCGTCGTTTTGCTTTAATTTGGAGGGGAATTTTTTAGGGAGGAGGTAAGGCTGTTCCAAAACTTCAGTTTTTGAAACAAGCTCAAATATCCTATTTTTCCCCACTTCTTATACTTATTTGACTTCTTCGACTTTGCGGTGAAAACCTGTATTGATGCCAGCGCCTTTGTTCGTGCGGTTAGTGGTTAATTCACTGCTAACTCCTAACCGCTCACTGTTTTCGAAGGACGTATTGCGCCAAACGGCGGCGGGTAGTATACTGGAAATATGCCTGCCAATATCACCTTCAATCCGGCTGCTTTCAAGCACGGCGTGACCGAAGCCGATATACGGCGGGCTATTGATATATATATTTATGAAGATCCCCTGGAAGATTATGAGAATAAGTATTTGCTCCTGGGATATGACACAAAGGGAATGTTGCTTGAGATTATGGTAACTATTCAGTCTACACTTGCCAATAAATGCCAAGTGGGGGTAGCTCGAAAAAAATGACAGTTTTTTTCGAGCGGAGGGGGTCCAAACCCCCTCGTTCAACCGGATACTGCACAAA
>JAIRZS010000222.1 GCA_031267115.1 Treponema sp. | reverse complement strand
CCGTTGGCGAGCGGGCGGCTTTTGCAGACGGCCAGGGCCGCGGACCCGGATCCGCAGCTCGATTCGAACACAAGCGAATCCGTACCGTATACGTACACCGCGGGCGTTATGGCATCGTCCGCGCCGTCAGGGAAGGAGGCGCTTCCCCCGGCCCGGGCAAGGGGAGGCCCGGCAAACAGCACCCCGAACGCGCCGGGAAGGACAGCGGCGTTTCTTTCAAAAGCCGCCTTTATCGCGAAAAAACTTTCCCTGTCCGGTTCCAGGCCCGGCGCGAGTACATGGGTAATCCCCTCGAAAACACAGACCGTCAGGGCGCGGCCTTCAAAATCCAGGGCCGTTATTAAACGGGGGCCGGGAATATCCGCCTCGGCCCGGCCGGTTTCGGTGTCCACCCGCACCGGGACGGGGGCGGCGGCGCCGCTGCTTTCTATTAAGACCGTATGCCTGCCGCGAAGCCCTGTTTTACCCGCGACATAAAGGCCGAAACTCCGGGCCGCGTTGCCGCAGAATTCGCCCCCCATCATTTCCAGCCGCCAGCGGAGGTTTCCCCGCCGGCCCGGCGGAATCACAAAGCCGGCCTGTTCCGCCCCAAGCGCGGTATCGGAGAGGAGCGCGGCGGACAGGGCGGCGCGCGCGCCCGGCGGCGTCTGATTAAGGACAAAGGCCGTTATGTTTTTTGCCGGATCGGCTATAAGCAGATCGTATTTCATCCGGTTACCCTTTCAGCGCGATTCGTAAAATTCAGCGCCGGTTGAACGAGGGGGTCTGACCCCATAGGCGTATACTTAGGAATTTTTAACCGCAAAGTCAAATCGAACCAAAGGTTCGAAGTCAAAGAAGGAAAGAGAAATCAACGTTTCTCAGTGAAGAAGGCCACGGGAGCAACACGGGTTTTTGCCACCAATCTTGCCTTCCTCCCGCCCCCTCCGCTGGGCATTTATTGGCAAATGACAGACTGAATAGTTACCGCGTTTCTATCCGGCACTTTTCCAGTTCCCTGAGCCGCGCGGCATCGGCTTTTACGTGCAGGTTTTTTTCCTGCGTGGGAATTACCAGGCCCCTGGGGCCGTTCTTTGCCCGGCGGAGGGATTTGACCTGGGTGTAGAAAAGGTCGGCCTCGCCGCTGTTGCGCCCTTTTGAATAAAACAGGGCAAGGTTTCCGGCGTCAAGGAGTATGTCCAGGGGTACGGTTTTCCCGGAGCGCTGTTTGACGAACACGTAGGAGCCGGCGTAATCCCGTATGTGGAGCCAGGTATCCCTTCCCTTTACATGGCCCCTGAGCAGGGCGTCGTTTTCCGCCGCGTCCCTGCCCACTATGATAAGCCAGTCCCCGCGCCTGAACGAAAGGCCGGGCCGTTTCCTGTCCGCGGCGCCGGCGGGTTTTTCTCCCTTGTTTCTAAGCCTCTTGTGAAGGGCGAGCGGGTTTTCCTCTTTCAAAAGCGATTCCAGGGTTTCCCTGAGCCGCGCGAGATCAGCTTCCCCGGCGGCGATTTCCCCGCGTATATTGCCAAGGCCGTTCTTTGCCTTCCGGTACTGCCCGTAGTAGGACTCCGCCTGGGACGATCCTTTCCTGTCCGGATCAAGCCTGATCCGGACAAAGCCGCCGGAATAGAAATTTTCCGCTTCAAGCCATTCGTCGCCCGGCTTTATCCTGCCCAGATTGGTCATGATAATATCGCCATATTCCCTCAGCCTGTCCGCGGCGGCATAGTCCGCCTCTTTTACGCGCAGCTTTTCGAGGGACAGTTCCAGCCGGTCTATCCTGCCGCCGTAAGCCCGCCGGGCCTGTTCCCGCAGGGCGTCCAAGGACAGGGGGCCGCCATGCTCCGCATACCAGGCGTCTATCCGCTCGTTAAAAGAAGATGGCCCGGGAAGCTCCCGTACCGCATAATCGTCCGGGTTCCGCCCCGGCTTTGCGGCGGCGTTTTCCGGGGGCTTTCCCGCCGCGCCCCCTGCCCGCCCCGCCTCCGGCTCGTAGCGGCCCCCGCTGATTTCCCCCCGCCTGGGGCTGCGGCGCATCACGTCCAGGATGACCCCATCCCCGCCTGTGACAATTACGTTGGCCGCGTTGGACCAGAGGCGTATATAGCAGCGGCAGCGGTTCTTTCCCTGCCTGACGGCAAGCCGCACAATCCGGTTATCCCCAAGCTGGACGGCTTCCTCAATAAGGCCGTTCACAAGGCGCGACTTGCAGAATTCGGCGAAACGCAGCGGCCGGTCCGCCTTGACCGCGGCCCGCCTTGTTTCGTGGAGGCGGCACGCGCCCGGGGTCAGGGCGATGAGCAAGGAAAAGGCCCTTCCCCTGCCGTAGAGCTGGAACACCAGAACATCGTAGGCGCTCTGGTACACCTTCTGTATCCGGGAACCGCCGAGTTCCAGTTCTTCCAAAATAAGGTTGATCTCTTTCCAGTTTAAAGACACCGCGCCGCCCCGGGTTTTCCGCCCCTAAGATCATCATTGCTGCCCAGAGTATAACATGAAAAAAACTGATAAAACAGGGAATGAAGAATTTTTGCCGCGAATTCGAAAAAGTCGAATAAGTTCACTAAGTAAAGTATCAAACGACGCTTCTTTACTTCTTTTACTTTTTCGACTTTGCGGTAAGATATATAGCGGTAAAATTCTTCACCACGGGACGCGCAAGAGATTGGAGCGGTATCCTTTTTTGCCGCAGGCAAAAAAGATACAAGCGTAAAGCCCGGTCCGCGGGCCTTCCTGCCCTACGGGCAGGCTGGCGCGCGGATGCGCCCGGAATATTAAATCTATGGTAATTATTCAGTCGGGGGGCTAAAGCCCCCACTCCGCAAAAAGTCTTGTCAAGACTTTTTGCCATATCCGGTTGAACGAGGGGGTCTGGACCCCCTCCGCTCGAAAAAAAACTGTCATTTTTTTCGAGCTACCCCCGCCTAGCAATTATTGGCAGGTCTAGAGTGAATAGTTACGAAAATTCATTGCTTTCAAGTTTCATAGTGGGCATGAAGAAATTGAGCAGGGGAGACAAGAAACGGTAGACCTCGGCAAGGCGGGCCTGGAGGGCTGCCCCTCAAGACGGTCATAGCCGATGTACTCGCGAACAACGGCGTCGTTTTTCTGGTGGTCTCTTGAGCGGCTGAAGGGGATAGGGCAGACGTAGTTGCGGAGCCAGTCGGAGATGACCTGGTTGATAAATTCTGCCGTTATCGCTGTGAAACTCCCTGAGGGGGAAGAGAAGGGTTGAGTGAAGGTCCTTGAGGGCGGCGAAAGTCCAGCGGTGGGCCTTATTGAGGAGGGAATAGAGGGATATCCAGCCGGAGGCGACATCGGTGGCGGTGAGGGTGAGGATATACTGGCCGGAAGTGGTCTGTCCGCAGTGATACCGAAGGCCGGTCAGAGGGCGATAGCGTCTATCTGCTGCCACATAAGAGGAGCCAGGAGTTTCCTGCATTTATACCAGAAGAAAGCCCAGATGAGGCGGAGGGAAGCGGTGACCTCGTCGGTGTAGATTTTTTTACCGGCACAGTTGGTGGGTCTTTTTTTCGGCGGCTTCAGTTTGACCGTCTTGCCTTTTACGACGAGCAGGGCCTGGGGAGTCTGCCCCTGGTTGAGGATACGCAGGGTATACTTCCGAGTTTGGTAACCGATTATCTTGATGAATTCATGGCGCATGCGGGACATTGACAAAGTTCGGTTTTCACATTATAGTCGGTACATAGAATGTCGCCTATTCAAGCGGACGTCATATAACGGTATTATCCAAGCTTCCCAAGCTTGTGACGCGGGTTCGACTCCCGTCGTCCGCTGAAACCTAATTCCTTATAGGATAAGGAATTAGGTTATGCTCCATTGTCCTGAAAAGTAAAAAAACCCGAAACGAAAGGCATCGTGTATTTATCGTGCATTTATTTTCACGAGGAGGCACATGCCATGTCGAAACCGTCACGGTCTTTCAACGTACAACAGCGGAATGATTCCGCTACTTTCATGCTCACTTTAAACCCGTCATCGGGGCTGCCCCCCAGGGTTTGCGCCGAGTGGCAGCGTAAGAGCTTTGCCCACTTTCCCGATGATCTGGCTTTGTACCGGGAGCCGGAAACCATGACCGCGGCGGAAAACGCGGCGGTGGCCTTCATTCTGTACCTGAAAAATCAACTCATGATCGGTACCGCAACGGTTAGTACAGAGAATATCAAGGTGGGCCCCTGGCTGGAAAGGTTTATATCCCTGGATAATAACCCCCGGGCGGCCCGGATAATGATGGAGGGGTCCCCCTATTCCGCCGAAACCATAGAACTGTATCGGGAAAAATATGTCCGGTATATAAAAGGGGACCCGTTTTGCGGCCTAAAAATGGCGGAGATTGAACAAACCGATGTCCTGGCCTTCTCCGGCAGGCTGGGGCTTAAAGAAAAAGTAAAGAGCCGTGGCGGCGGGATTATAGCCGGAACCCGCACTTATGAAATTGCTATACGGTTTATCCGCATGGCTTTCAAGGAATATGGAACCACCCACGAAAACTGGAGGAATCCCTTTGAACGGATAAAGGCTCCGAAAGCCCGGCAGGCCCGGGAACCGGACATACTGGAAGAAAATGAATTCAGGAAGTTATTTAAACCGGGGATTATACCGGATCCTCTGGATCGGGCCCTGGCGGCGGCGATGTTCTGGGGGGGGCTGCGGCGGGGGGAAATAATAGGTTTGAAGCCGGAAGACTTGGACTGGAGAATTCCCCGGATCATAATCCGTCATGCCTGGCAGCGGTACGACAACCCCGAAGCCCGTAGTCTGGGGGATCCGAAATGGCACAAGATTAGGGAGATACCTTTTCCCCGGCAGTTGCAGGCAGCAATCCGGGAATTATGGGCCTCCTACGGAGAGCATGAGTTTGTATTCTGCGACGCCAAAGGCGGTTTGCCGGGGGCAAAATATATGCAGCGCAAACTTCCGTACTGGTTAAAAGCTGCAGGAATTGACCTGGGGGGGCGGCGGATTGTCCCCCATGGCAGCCGTCATTCTCTGGCTTCCGCACTTGAGGATGACGGGGTTCCCCTCCGCCAGATACAGGATATGCTTGGACACTCCGATCTGAAGACGACTAAGCGGTATCTGCACGATACGGCGGATCACATCAACAAGATGGGAAAGAAGATTGAAAAAATGGGACAGTCGGATGAATCGCAGGACGGCGGTATTTATCGGGCAACGGGGTCTGGATAAAGCCAGTTTGCTATTTTTCAATTTCGTGCCAATATGTGGGAAATAAATGCACGATTGGAGTATCGCCTAATGAAAGCTATCCCGAACGAATATGACGGCCCCCGGCCCCCGACCAAAAGAATGTCATCCCCTGGTATCAGCCTGGACTATGCCGCTTCCGACAACGCCGCGGAGATTGACGCCGGCATCCGGGAATCCATCAAAGGGCTGCGGCTGTCCATTCTGGCCATGGGGCTGGGGCTCGCCAGGCTCAAGGCCCGGGGGCTGTATATAGACCTTAACTACCATTCCATGAACGATTACCTGGAAAGCCTCTGCACTGATATGAAGGTGGAGCGAAGCACCGCCCACAACTGGCTTTATATCGGGGAAGCCTATATCAAGTACCGGAAGGATCTTGAACGGATCGAGTTTACCGACGCGGACGGCCCTACAAAGCTGCCCTATGT
>JAIRZS010000095.1 GCA_031267115.1 Treponema sp. | reverse complement strand
CCAGCGCCCGGCCCATCCTGGCGATGGCGCGGTCGCGGGTGCTGTCGTGGACGATGAGCTTGGCAATCATGGAATCGTAGAAGGGCGGCACGGTACAGCCCTGATAGAGGAAGCTGTCGAAACGGACGCCGGGGCCGCCGGGGATTTCCAGGCGGGTAATGGTTCCCGGGGACAGGGCGTTGATCCGGCACTCGATGGCCCAGCCGTTCAGGGACACTTTGCCCGGATCAAGCCCGATATGGCCGGCGGTGCAGGCGAAGATCTGCTCCCGGACGATGTCCGCGCCGGTGACAAACTCGCTTACCGGGTGTTCTACCTGGAGCCGGGCGTTTACCTCCATGAAGTAGAAGTTCTCCCCCTCCACGAGGAATTCGATGGTGCCCGCCCCGGCGTACTTTAGCTCGCGGAACAGGTTTACGGCCCCTTCCGCCATGCGCCGGCGCATTGTTTCCGTTACGCCCGGCGAGGGGCTTTCCTCGATGAGTTTCTGGTGGTTCTGCTGCACGGAACAGTCACGCTCTCCCAGAACGGCAACGCGGTTCCCGTCGGCGAGTATCTGGAGTTCTACATGCCGGGGGTTTTCAAGGTAGCGCTCGATAAAAACCGTGTTGTCGGCAAAGTTCGCCTCCGCCTCGGAACGGGCTATGGCGAGATTCCCGGCCAGTTCCTCCGCCCGCCGGACAACGCGCATTCCCTTGCCGCCGCCCCCCGCCGCCGCCTTGATGATCACCGGAAAGCCGAGTTCCCGCGCCGCTTTGGCTGCGGCTTCTTCGGAATCCACGGCCCCGGCGCTGCCCGGCGTGACGGGGAGGCCGAAGCGGCGCGCCGTGTCCCGCGCGGCTACCTTGTCGCCCAAAAGCTCGATGGTCTCGGGCGCCGGGCCGATAAAGGCGAGGCCCCGGTCCCGGACAAGCCTTGCGAACCCGGCGTTCTCGGACAGGAACCCCACCCCCGGATGGATTGCCCCGCAGCCGGTGTTAATGGCCGCCATGATAAGGTTGTTCCGGTTAAGGTAGCTTTGGGGGGAGGGCGGCGGCCCTATGCAGACCGCCTGATCGGCGAGGCGCACATGAAGGCTGTCCCGGTCGGCGGTGGAGTAAACCGCCACCGTTTCTATCCCCATTTCCCGGCAGCTCCGGATAATACGCACCGCGATTTCCCCGCGGTTGGCGATCAAAAGCCGCCGGACCGGTTCAGAGCCGCCTGACTTCAAAGAGAGCCTGCCCGTACTCAACAAGGTCCCCGCTTGCGGCCTTTACCGCGAGTATCTCGCAGTCGAACTCGGCCCCAAGGCGGTTCATCATCTTCATGGCTTCCAGGATGCAGAGGGTATCCCCGGCCTTGACCCTGTCGCCGGCCTTGACAAATACCGGCGCGTCCGGCCCGGGCGCGGCGTAGAATGTCGCCACAATAGGGCTGGCGATGGTTTCCTCCCCGGGGCTTCCCGGCGGCGCGGCGCGGCCATCTTCCGCCGGGAACAAATCCGCCGGGGCCGGGGCCCAGGCCGCCTGGTCCGCCGAAACCGGGGCCGCAGCGGCCTGAATCTGCGGCGCGGGCATTATTACGGCCCCTACCGCCGCGTCTTTCCGGAAAACCACGCGCTGGGGGCCGTCCTGTACGTCAAGCTCCGCGATATCCGCGGCGGAAAAAGCATCCAGCAGTTTTAAAATAGATTCATCGTTCATACAAATTCAAAATTTCCGTTAGACTAACATACCCCGGCGCGGAAGAGGACCATGAACCCCGCGAACCGGGCCTGGCGCACTCCGGTTTCCGGGATTACACCCGGAAAACCAGCCTGGTATCGCACGAACCTCGCGAACTTTCGCTCTGGTATCCCGGTTTTACCCGGATTCCCGTTCGGTTCGTGGTTAAATTCCTCCAAACCGGGTTTCGGAAAACGCCCGATTGTTAAATCGTTAAATCGTCAGGGGGTCCGCGTCCTCGTCGTAGTTTATCCCCGGAACGTCAAAGCCGTGGGCTTCAAGGAAATCGTGCTTAAAACCCGCAATATCGCTTACTTCAAATATATTCGTTTCACCGGCTTTTTTCATCCGTTCCGCAGTTTCTTTTTGCACATCTTCACGCATTTCCAGATCGTCGATGCGTATGCGTCCCTCGCTGTCCACCGGCACCTTTGCCGGATCGGTAGAAGCCCCGGCGGTGTAGAGCCTGTCCTTAAAGAGCCGGACAATCTGCTCGATGCAGCCTTCGTGGAGTCCCTTTTCCTTCATCACTTTGAAAAGGCAGGAAACGTAAAAGGGAATGATGGGAATTACCGCGCTTGCCCGCGTGACGAGCGCCTTGTTCACCGACACCCAGGCGCGCCGCCCCGGACTGCCGCCGCTGCCACTGCCGCCCGCCCGGAATTTGGCGTTGATAGCCTTTCCGGCCCGTTCCAGATCTTCCTTGGCCCGGCCTATGGTGCCGTTTTTGTAGATAGCCCAGGAAAGTTCCGGGCCGATGTAGGTATAGGCCACGGTCCTGGCCTTTGGGGAGAGGACGCCCTCCCTGTCCAGGGCGTCGATCCAGAGTTCCCAATCCTCGCCGCCCATCACCTTGATCGTGGCGGCGATCTCCTCCTCGGCAGCCGGTTCGGCCCGGGCCTCGAACAGCTTCCCGGTGAGCATGTCCACAGTAGTCCCCGAATAGGCCCCGCCCACCGGCTTGATTACCGACCTGTACAGCGTTCCGTCCCTGGGGTCCGTCCTGACCGGGGAGGCCAGGGAATAGATCACCAGGTCCGCCTGGGCGGGCAGCCCCGCTTCAGCCGCCGTCTCGCGGATTGCCTCCGCAGCCCGGGCCTTCATCCCGTCCGAAAAGGCATCGCCGTCCAGGGTTTTATGCGGGATACCGGCCGCCGAGGCCTCCGCGCCGAAAGCCGCGTTGTTGTACCAGCCCGGGGTCCCGGTCTTCGTGGCGGAACCGGCCTTTTCGAAAGAAACTCCCACAGTAGCCGCGCCGTACCCAAAGGCGGAAACAATGCGGCTCGCCAGCCCGTAGCCTGTAGAACAGCCTATCACCAGGGCCAGCTTCGGCGCGCCCTCCCCAGTTTCTCCAGCAAGCGCTTTCCTCGCGTAGTCAATCTCGCCCCGCACTACCTTCGCGCAGCCCCCGGGGTGGCTGTTGAGGCAGATATTGTTGCGGACCATGGGTTTCAGGATCATATACAACTCCATTATGACAAAATTATAAAAAGTGTCATTATAAATATACTCATTTTGCGGAAAATGTCAAGGGAACCGATCTTCGGGACAAGAGTAGGGTTTTTTTCTTTCCGGGCGCATCCGCACGCCTTCGGCGTCCGGACCGGGCTTTGCGGGGCTGCGCGTGTCCGCCCTAGCGGCCTCGCTCCGGCCCCGGCGCTCCGCGCCGCGGCTAAACCCCTCCAATCCCTTGCGCTGCAGTAAAACGGCATCCATGCCGCGGGGGGCAGGGCGGCCCGCTATAGTTCCTGCCCCGCCTTGAGCGCCGCAAGGTTCATTTCCACAAATTTTGCGGGCAGCGCGGTTTTTATAACTTCCCCGATCTCGCCGGCTGTAAAGGGCAGAAGCCCCAGTTTCAGGGCGGCGCCCAGAAGGGCCGCGTTTAAGACGCGGGCGTTCCCGCAGCGGCGGATAAGGCTTTCCCCGTCAAGTATCGTGGCCCGGCCTTCCAGATTTTGCCTGAGATACGCGGCCATCGCCGCCGGGTCATAGCCGGCATCCGCGCCCTTTCCCGCCGCGAGGGAGCTTGTTACCGGCGCAATGCCCCGGTCCAGGGCGAGCAGCCTTCCGGCCCGGGCCAGATAGGGCAGCACGCGCACGGCTTCCGCTGGTTCAAAGGCGATAACCAGATCCGCCCGGCCCGGCGGGATAAGGGGCGAGCGCGGCCCGGCCCCGATACGGATATGGCTCACCACGGAACCGCCCCGCTGGGCCATGCCGATAGTCTCTGCGCCCAGGACATCAAGGCCCCTGAGAATGGCGGCGTTTCCGATAAGCCGGGCCATAAGTACGGTCCCCTGCCCGCCGACCCCGGTGATAAGGCAGTTAAGCGTCATACAGTTTCCCCCCGGCGGCGGCTTCTGTAATGGCATGGGAGGGGCAGACCGGCATACACACAAGGCAGCCGGTACAGGTTACCGGATCAATACGCGCCCCGCTGCCGGAAAGCGAAATCGCGGGGCAGCCAAGCCGGGTAACGCAGAGCTTACAGCGGGTGCATTTACGGTCGTCGACAGTAAGCGGCCCCGCGCGGCCGGCCGCCGCTTTTCCCGTCATGACGCAGGGCCCCTCGAAGATAAGCGCCCGCACCCCGGCCCTGTCGAACATCGACGCGGCGGCTTCTTTTGCCCCGCTTGTATCAAAGGGGCTGGCCTTTGCTATATGCTTTACCCCCAGTACCTCCAGTACCGCGGCTATGCTGATCCTGTTAAAAGATTGCCCCCCGGCGGTTACGCCTGTTCCGGGGTGGGGCTGGCTGCCGGTCATGGCGGTAGTGCCGTTGTCCAGAATGACGACGATGATATCCGCGCCGTTGTAAACCGCGTTTATCACGCCGGGGATGCCGGTGTGGAAAAAAGTAGAATCGCCTATAAAGGCAAAATTCAGGGCGGAAGGTTCGGCCCGGCTGATCCCTTGGGCCATGCTGACACCCGCGCCCATGCAGAGGCAGGTATCGGTCATGTCCAGGGGCTGGGCGTTCCCCAGGGTATAGCAGCCTATGTCCCCGCTGTAGACAGCCTTGCGGCCCCCGGCAAACTGCCGCACCGCTTCCTTTACCGCGAAAAAACTGCCCCGGTGGGGGCATCCGGCGCATAGTACCGGGGGCCTGGCCGGAAGCGGCGGCATGGCCGCCCCGGTTTGGGGGGGAGCGGAAGCCCCCGCAGGGGCGAAGCCCCGAGGAGGCTGGAGCGCGGGGGGGGCCGGCAGGGGCGCGGCGTTTTGCGGGACTCCCGCCCGGTAACAGGCCCCCCCTCCCTTAACAACATCTCTATTCAAAAACAGTTTTACCGCGTTTTCTATATCGCCGGGCCTGTTTTCTCCGGCGTTGGGCATGTCCCCGCCGAGCTTGCCCCGGACCTTTACCGGAAGGCGGCGCAGCCCGGCAAGGTAAACGAGTTCCTTTTCGATAACCGGATCAAGTTCCTCCAGCACCAGGGCCTCTTCAAGGCCGTCGAGGAATTCCAGGGCCAGTTCGAGGGGAAGGGGGACGGTGGCTATCTTGAGAAATTTAAAGGGGCCGGCCAGGGGCGCAAGCGCCTCTTCGGCATAGGCGCAGCTTACCCCGCCTGCGGCAATGCCGAGGACAGGCCGGGAAGCGCCGGCAGCGTTACTACCGCCGGCAGTATTACTGTCGGCAGCATTGCTGCTGTATCCCGATACGCAAAGCCGGTTCCCCCGGTAAGCGGAAAAATCCGAAGCCATGCGTACCAGGTCCGCCTCTATCTGGATGTGGTTTTTGTAGGTAAGGGCGGGAAAGATAACCCAGCGGCCGCCGCTTTTTTCAAAGCCGGGCTTTTCCGCGCCGCAGCCCTCCTCTCCCCGGCCGTGTACAGGCGGCAGCATTTCTACCGAACCGTAGCTGTGGCAGATCCGGGTGGTTGGCCGGAATATCACCGGGCGGCCGTATTTTTCCGAATACTCAAAGGCGTCCGCTATCATCGTGTAGGCCTCCCCCGGAGAAGAAGGGTCAAAGACGGCGATCTTGGCGTACTGGCCGAAATGCCGGGTGTCCTGCTCGGTCTGGGAGGAAACGGGGCCGGGGTCGTCGGCGACCGCCAGCACAAGGCCGCCCCGGACGCCCAGGTAGTTAAGGCTCATCAGCGGGTCGCTCGCAACATTAAGCCCCACCTGCTTCATCGTGACCATTGCCCGCCTGCCGGAAATCGCCGCGCCCGCGGCCACTTCCAGGGCGGTCTTTTCGTTCACGGACCATTCGGCGTAGATTCCGCCTCTCCCGGCGGCCTCCCGCTCCCTAAGCACCGTCTCGAGAATCTCCGTGGAAGGGGTCCCGGGGTAGCCGGTTACCACCTCGACCCCGGCGCGTATTGCCCCCAGGGCGGCGGCCTCGTTTCCCATGAGCAAGCGTTTCATTGGGTTATTATAGCCTACAATACGCTCTGAAGGAACTGGCGGGTACGGGGGTTTTGGGGATTGCTGAAAATTTCTTCGGGCGGGGCTGTTTCCAGAATGGAGCCCTGGTACATAAAGACCACCTTGTCGGCGGCTTCGCGGGCAAAGCCCATCTCGTGGGTAACTACCAGCATGGTCATGCCGGCCTGGGCAAGATCCTTCATGACGCCGAGGACCTCGCCCACCAGTTCCGGGTCCAGGGCGGATGTCGGCTCGTCAAAGAGCATGATCTTCGGTTCCATAGCCAAAGCCCGGGCTATGGCAACCCGCTGCTGCTGGCCGCCCGAAAGCTGGGAGGGATAGGCGTCCACTTTTTCCAGGAGTCCCACCCGTTCCAGAAGCGGCATGGCTTTTTCGCGGGCCTCCCCGGCGGAAAGCTTGCGTACATGCACGGGGGAAAGTATTATATTTTCGATTACCGTCTTGTGGGGGAACAGATTAAAACTCTGGAACACCATGCCTACCTCAAGCAGGGCGATGTTCCGCTCATGGGCGCTCATCTTGACCTTGTTTTCCCCGTTCGCGTAGTCAAAGAGAAGCTTGTCTTCGATATATATCCTGCCGCTGTCGATGCGTTCCAGCCGGTTCAGGGAGCGGAGGAAGGTAGACTTTCCCGCGCCGGAAGGCCCGATGATGCAAAACACTTCCTTCTGCTCTACCGTAAGCGACACGGACTTGAGCACCTCGTTCATGCCGAAGCTCTTACACACATCAACAGTTTTAACCATGGACATAGGGCGCCTCTAAACGTAAATCGAATACTTTTTTTCCAGTTTATGGAAAACATACGAAAAGACTGCGGTAATGATAAGGTAGAGGATCATCGCGGGGATATACACCAGAGCCGAGCGGGTCGAGGATTCGATGTTCCGGGTAGCCTTGGTAATGTCGATCAGGGCTATCATGGAAACCAGCGATGCGTCCTTGAGCACCATGATAAATTCATTGCCCACCGGCGGGATGAGCCGCCTGATCGACTGGGGGATGATCACCATGCGCATGGTCTGGGGGTACGAAAGCCCCAGCGCCTTTGACGCCTCGAACTGGCCCTTGTCTATGCTGAGGATGGCCGCCCGTATTATTTCCGCGCAGTACGCCGCGGAATTTAGGGCAAAGGCAATAAAGGCCGGGATAAAGCGGTCAAAAAACTGGTCCCCCGTCCTTATGATAAAAACAGGGGACACCATGGGCAGGGCATAGTAGATAAAATAGAGCTGCATCAAAAGGGGCGTACCCCGGAAGAAGAAGACATAGGCGCTTGAAAATTTATTGACCAGCGCGTTCTTCGACATCTTCCCCAGGGCAAGAAAGAGGCTTAGCAGCAGGCCGCCCGACACCGAAAGAATGGTCAGCACGATAGTAACCCTCGCGCCGCCCAGGAGAGGCGGTATCCACGATATCATCTTTTGAACAGCATCCATGACAACCCCCTAAAGCTCAGCTTCCTAAAACGCGGCCCCCAAAGCGCAAGCTCCCGGCAACAGCGGCGGGCTACTTCCTGGCCGCGCTTACCATGTCAATCTTGAACACATCCCGGGACAGTCTCAGGATAGCGCCCTCGGCAAAGAGTTCGTCCAGCGCCTTGTCAAGGGCGGTCGTCAGCGCGTCGTTGCCCTTTTTAAGGCAGATGGCGAAAACCTCTTCCGCCGGCCCCTGCCACACGATTTCGAAGGGGGTGTCCGCCGGCGCGATATAGTCAACCGCGACAAGGCTGTCGCAGACAATCGCGTCCACCCGCCCCAGGCGCAGCTCGTCGAAGCAGTTCATCACCTTGTCGTACTCGTAGGGGGTAAAGCTCACCCCCTGGTCGGCCAGTTTCGCCATGTAGATGTCCGAGGTAGTTTCCGCCTGGTACGCGACTCCCAGCCCGGAAGTTTCCTCGGGACTGCGGGCCCTGACCTGCGAGCCCTTGAGCAGCACCAGGGCCTGCGCGTTGGCGATATAGGGCTTGGTAAAGCTGTGTACGGCCTGGCGTTCCGGAGTAACCGTTACCGACGAAATAATACAGTCGTACTTCCCGGTATCGACCCCGGCGAAAATCCCGTCCCAGGCGGTATCGACAAATTTGGCCTGGAGCCCCATTTTCTCCGCCAGGGCCTTGCCCATGGACACGTCAAAACCGATAGGGGTCTTGCCGTCCGCGTCGTAGTACTCCATGGGCGGATACCCGATCTCCATACCGATCGTAAGCGCCCCATTTTCGATAGTAAGACCGCCCTGCTGTTTGGCGCACCCGACGTACAAACCCGACACAAGCGCCGCCACGCTTAAGGCGGCAATTTTAAGTTTCATATCTTCCTCCTTGGCACAGTTAAAAACAGCCTCCGCCGCCGCGCGGGCCGGGGAAACCGTATTTTTATGCAGGAATTGTACATGATTATGCGTTTTCTGTCAACAAGAATATGCGCTTTTTGCAGCCATAAGGGGGGCCTGTTACCGCGCGGCGGTTCCCGGCGCGTACGGCCGCCGTCCAGCCCCCCTGCGGCCGGGCCAGGGTCCCGGCCTACCCCCCCGTAAATTTAGCGCCGGATTTACCGCAAAGTCGAAAAAGTCAAAGAAGTGTAAGAAGTTTAAAGACCAGTTAGGGGTTAAGAGTTGTCGACTGCTCACTGTTAATTGTTCACTGCTAGTTACCAGGTACGCACCTTGCCGGGAACTTTGATCTGTATTGTTTCCCCGGTGTGTTCTATCACATAGATGCCCTTCTCCAGGGCAAAGTTCCTCGCCTCGTCCTCGATAAGGGCGCCCGATACGCTGCTCACATATTTGCGCGTATCATGGTGCGCGTCCGCGTACTGCCGGAGCGTCCCCAT
>JAIRZS010000076.1 GCA_031267115.1 Treponema sp. | reverse complement strand
TAGAGGATCTGTAATTGCCGCAGCCCCGTAAGGGGGGGAGGCTTGGCCAGGGAAAGCTCGTACACCGCCTTTAAGAGGGCCCGTTCCCGGTTCCGCTCCCGGATAGCCGAGCGGAGTTTCTCCTCCGTTATGATAACCTTAAATTTTTCCTCGATCTTTTTTTGCAGGGCCCGGATTTCACCCAGCCAGAGGGCCTTTGAAGAATCCTTATGCTGGGTCCGGGGCAGCTCCATCACATACACGTCTTTTATGTTCCCCAGCAGCTCGTACATCTTGATCTTGCCGTCGCAGGTGGTTTCCCCCACCACCAGATCGGAAAAATACATATAGGGGCATTTGTCGGTAACGGCAAAACCGTAGCTGGCCTTGATCAGGGGGCACAGGTTGCGGGGCAGGGTCTTTTCCGCCTCGGCTATGGTCTCATCGCTGGTTGAACAGAGCCCCACGGGGATGATCCCCGCCGCGATAAACAGCTCCACCGGGACGTAGGAACAAAAGGTCCCCGCCACGCCGCGGCCCTGTTCTTTCAGGGATTTCATGGTGATAAACCCCTGCCGCCGCGCCTCGGTAAAGGATTCAAAAATTTCGGGCAGCCCCCGCGCCGCGCTGTCGGATGCCATAGATACCCCCTTACAGCAGGATACACGAATAGGGGCTTTTATTCTCCTGTTCTGGGCGCATTCCCGCCTGTGGAAAAGTAAACGCC
Source organism: Treponema sp. (assembly GCA_031267115.1). Classification (GTDB taxonomy): domain Bacteria; phylum Spirochaetota; class Spirochaetia; order Treponematales; family Breznakiellaceae; genus JAIRRR01. The sequence goes on along the minus strand of JAIRZS010000076.1, from coordinate 3,394 downwards.
GATGCCCTACCGTCAGCCAAAACTAAATTGCATAACGATAAAATTGTGGTATACTGATAATATGGAGCAACGGAAGGTAGCGTTTACCTCCTCAGCGTTTCGCCACAATTTCACCGAGGCGGATATTCGCTGGGCGCTGGATAACCATCTGGCTGATGGCGTGATCGAAGAAGGGGGCGCGGCTATCCGCGTTGCCGTAGGCTTCGACCCTTCTGTCAACCTGCTCCTTGAAGTTATGTATCATGAACTTGAAGACGGAACCGCTTTGGTTTTTCATGCCATGAAATGCCGCAAAAAATGGCGCGTGGAACTGGAGATAGAGGAGTAATTATGCTGCGATTAACCGATGAAGAATATACCGCCCTTGACGAAAAGTGGACCCGTGACAATCCCAAAGTGAATTGGGCCCGTCCCGGCGCTTTTGCCCGCGATCGTTTGCTGCTGGAAAGCCTCGACGCGCTGTCTGCCAACTATATTCGCGCAAAGGCCGAGGCTGCGGGGCAAACCCCCGCTCAGGTTATTGGGGCGCTTGTGCGGGAAAAGGTAGCCGCCATAGCCGGCGCATAGGCTGCTTCTTTCCTGCCTCCTTTTCTACCCGCAACCCCTCCGCTGTCATGGCCGATAAACTTTCCCTGTCTGCGGAGCGGTTTTGGGAAGGCGAAAGCCTTCGGCTTTCGCCCGCGCAAGGGATAGGAGGGGTTTAGCCGCGGCGCGCAGCGCCGCGGCCGGAGCGGTAGCGGAGCCCCGGATAGCCCGGTTTCCGGCGCGAAGCGCCGGAAATGCGCCCAAAACAAAAACCCACGGTTTGAATCTACCACCAGACCGGGGGAAAGACGGCCGACAGGAGCCTCTTATCGGCCCGTATAGTAATGGTATCATTTCTGGCGTCCATGTCCAGCCTCACCCGCATCGTATAGAGCCCAGCCTGTTTCTCAAATTTATCCGTCCTGGTTCCATTGCCGGGATTTTGCGCGGAGACGGGATAGCCGAGCAGCCCCTCTATTTGGGCCTGCAAATTTTCATACGCGGCCTTAGTAATGTGTCTCAGCGTTACCGACAGGTCATCCTGTATGCTTCCAATAGGGATACTATCCTCTTCCAGATCAACTAGCGCAGTGCCCCCAGGTTGTGTCAGGCCCGTAAGATCGTAGGTTGCCCAGCTTGCGGCGGGCCACTCGATGGCAATTACCGTTACTGTATAGGTCCTGGTTGATGAATCCTCCGCCGTAACCGTAAAAGTTTGGGGCGAACTGAAATTCAGAGGCCTTCCGGGCGCGGGGTTGACGGAACGGCCCGTGTGTATCAACGTAAAACCCATGCTCGTGCCTGCGGTTCCGTCGGGTACATATACTTTTATCCCAGTCCCATCCAGGCTGAATTTACCCTTAGCGGATACAGGGCTTGTTACGGCAAAAGAAGTAATAGCCTTCCGGCTTGTGTCTATGGTAACAGGTATCTGAACCGACGTGGTTTTACCGGCGGTGACGGCCGCCGCCGCCGAACCGCTGCCGATAATTTCACCGGCGGCGTTGACGGCGCTTACGGTTACCCTCCAATTCCCCGGAATGAGGGAGACCGCGGCCCTGCCGCCGGAGTTGAACCGCCCGGTACGGTTTCCGCCGGGGCCGCTGCAATCCAACTGAAAACTCAAACTGGCGGCAAATGTTCCGGATACCGCCGCCCTGGCGCCGCCGCCGGGAAGAATAACCACCAGCGTTCCGTGGTCTTCGGTTCCGCTCAAGGTACAGGAAAAAAACAAAGCCCCCGCAACAAGGAAAGCCGCCGCGGTTTTTATACGATCCTTCAATCTTTTCATATGCACCGCCTATTCAGATTCCAGGGTAACCTGCACAGCCAAAGAACCCTGGGGGACGGCTGTTTTTAGGGCAGCAGCCGCCTCCCGGCCGGGCAATGCCGGGGGAGTCCGGCTTGTTTCGGCCGCCGCCTGCGGACTCAGCACCCTGCCTGAATCAGCGTCTATCCGGGAACTTTCTCCCGCCCGTACCAGTACCGGACGGGAAGAAGCGGTCCCCTGGATTGCGGGCGCAAAACTTACCGCACCCTTACGGACTTCCAGGTTCAGCGTGTCAAAATTAAAGGCCGTACCCCGTACCGAAGCGGTGGCCATAGGACTGCGGACGCTAAACTCAATACTGCCCGCCGCGGGGGGCGCTACTTGCGCCCTGATCCTGCCGGTATGAAGATTAAGACTTGCCCGTTCGGTCCCGGCTTGTTTGATCAGTTCTTCCAGGCTCAGGCGGGTAAGGGGCTGTACGGCGATAGTGGAATCCCCTACCGCGAGAAGGGCGGTGCTTCTAAAACCCGTTGATATTACCGTATTCGGAAGAACCCGGCTTCCCTTTTTTCCGGGAATCCAATCCGCCGATCCCGGAACCTTCAATTCCACCGTTCCGGTCATTTCCCGGATAAAAGCCTGCTGATTTTGGGCAGAGAGGCAAGAGAGCCCTTCTAAAAATAAAAACAAAACAACTAAACGTTTCATAGTTCTCCTATAAAAAAGCGGCGGAACCGCCGCGTATGTTAAACCGGACCGTAACGCGGAATAATTACTCCGTTACGCCTTAAAGCGACAGGGTAAGGCCGGCGGTGATTTTCCATGGGGCGCCGCCGCCGGCAGGATAGATATTCCCTAAACCGGGGAGGAACAGACCCCCTCCCAGGGAAAGACGGAGATCCTCCAGGGGCTGCCAGGCAAGGGAGGTCCACAGTTCGGCGCCGTAGGTATTCCCTTTAGGTTCCGCGGCCTCCCCGCTCCCGTCAAAAGTGCGGAAAAAGTACCGTACGGCGCTGTCCATGAACAGGGTCCGGCGCAGCCTTACCGCGTAATCCGCGGAAATCAGCGCCAGGCCGGAAAGCGGCTTGGGAAAGATCGCCCCCTGGGCGGAACAGCTCAGGGGTGTAAAGGCGGTAAAGGAATCGTTCCATGGGCCGGAGCTTAATTTTACGGTCACTGTTACGCCGTCGTCGAGGGAACCGGGAACATCCGTTTTAAGACGCGCCATGGTTCCCAGGGCGGCGGTAAATGTGCCGTTATCCCGTTCCATCGTTTCCAAAAGAACAGTGGCGGTAATACTAAGTTTACCGGCGGGGAAGAATTCCGCCTGTAGTTCCCCGTACTGTGAATGGAGGAACTCAGCATTTCCGTTAAGGTCGAACTGGGCCAGAAATTCCAGGGAAAGGTTGCTGAACTCCCCCCAGGGCATATCCCAGCGGAAGGACGCCAGCGCCCGCCGGGAAGCGAAATAGGTACCGGGATTATCCAGCTTCCAGGGCGCGGCATAGTGTTCCGCGTCGGCGGCGGTCATCAGGATCTCCGCGGTTTCCTTGTAGAGCAGCCCCGTATACCAGAGCCCGGCGGCGATGCTGCCGGAGG
>JAIRZS010000067.1 GCA_031267115.1 Treponema sp. | reverse complement strand
GTTTCCGAAGCAATGGGAATATTGAAGGGGAAAACGGCGATAGCCGTTTTCCAACAAACGAAAAAATTACGAACAAAGCCGTACTGGGGGAATCACTTCTGGAGCCGCGGTTACTGTGTCACGACGGTCGGGATGGATGAGGACAAGATACGGAGGTACGTAAAGTATCAGGAAGACGCCGAGCGGCTGGACGAAGACCACGAACTACGAGACGGCCCCTTCTAGGGGCCTCCCCCTCAAGCCACCGCCTTTGGCGGCGGTTGTTGACTTTATCCATGTTCGCATCCCTCCTGACTATGAAGAATACGTTACTATATCATTTTTGTCCATAGGTAACTGTCATTCCCATAGCTAAAGCAGTATATATTCGTATGAGAAACTTGCGTTTGCTTGGCCAGGGCGTCTGGTACGGGATACGTACCCGTATCAACAACCGCGAACCCCTGTTCAGGCGGCCCAACGCCCTGGCGTTTTTCGCCCGGGTGTTCCGGCAGGCTCAGGGGCGGTACGCCTTCGAGGTCCGCGCCCTGCGGCCTGAGGACGACCGGCTTATGTTTTACATTATGCCGGAAGACGGGTTCCGGCTTCCCGAGATTATGAAATGGCTGAAACAGGTATTCGCGCAGCGGTTTAACGGGATGGACGGGAGGGCGGGACATATCTGGGGGGACCGGTATTGGTCGGAGATATTGGAGGGGGAGTCGCCGGAGGAGGCGGGGAACGGGGTCAGACCCTTGTATGACCCTCCCTGTTTTTCAGTCTTTTCCCCTTGTTTCCCGCCCCTTCCCCTCCTCCCTGCCGCGCCTCCTCCCGGCTAGCTGCCCCCGCACGGCCCCGTTTCCCGCACCAGCCGTCCTCCACACCTCAACCTGTAGCGTCCGGTGGGAAACCTCTGTCCGCCGGCAAAAGCGCCGGAATTTGGACAATCCTGGACCAAAGTCCAACGGGCAAAATTTCTTAACTTGCTGGCAGTGGCCGGAATTGCGGAGCAAGTCCCCGGCTTCCCCTCCCTTCTTATCTTGCTGCCGATAGTTTTGGAACAGCCTCACTTCTTTGACTTTTTCGACTTTGCGGTAAAAATTCTTTATTACTGAAAATCGCTCTGTGCGGCGCGCGGTTGAATTTTTCTTTGTTTTTTCTTAGCATGACGGGGTAGAAGCCCCGTGAGGGGGGTAGGCCAAGACTTGCCGCTGTGCGGCGGGTTTTTCAGGGGATTTTGCGGGGCAAAATCCCGCGCGTTATCCGGCAAGGCTGGGCCGTAGGGGGGGCGGGCGGCGGCCTGCTGCGCGGCGTCCGCCGCCCGGTAACAGCCCCCCCGTCTGAAATTCAGCGCCCGGTATCCTATAGGGCAAAGAGGTTTATCATGATTGTCGTACTTTCCAAGGGTATATCAGCGCATGACCGGGAGATGGTCCGCGCCTATCTTAAGGAGCGGGGGTTCAGTATCCGGGAGCATAGTTTTGGGAAAGACGAGATTCTGGGGGCGACGGGCAAGGGGCAGGCTGATGTTCACGAGCTGTCCCTGCTGCCGGGGGTGGAACGGGTGGCGGCTACGTCCCGGCCTTACGAGCTGGCGTCCCGGGAGACCAGGCCCGAGGATACGATTGTTACGGTGGGGGATGATTCTTCGGGTGCGGCGGTCAAGATTGGCGGCTCTCGGATTTCGATTATCGCCGGCCCCTGCGCGGTGGAAAGCAGGGAGCAGATATTCGAGACTGCGGCTCTGGTACGGGAGTCCGGGGCGGTGATGCTGAGGGGCGGGGCCTATAAGCCCAGGACCAGCCCCTACGCTTTCCAGGGGCTTGGTATGCAGGGGCTTGAATACATGAAGGCTGCGGGCGCTGCCCAGGGTATGCCTATTGTGACCGAGGTGGTGTCGCCGGAGCTGGCCGATCAGATGAAGGATCTGACCGATATGTTCCAGATTGGGGCGCGCAACATGCAGAACTACGAGCTGCTTAAAAAGGTAGGTTCCCTGAAAAAGCCCGTGCTTCTGAAGCGGGGCCCTTCGGCTACTATCGAGGAATGGCTGCTTTCGGCGGAGTACCTGCTCGCGTCCGGTACCCGCGACGTAGTGCTTTGCGAGCGGGGCATACGCACCTTTGAGACCTATACCCGCAATACGCTGGATATTTCCGCCATTCCGGTGATTAAGCGGCTCTCCCATCTGCCGGTGATTGTGGACCCCAGCCACGCGGTGGGCATACGGGCCATGGTGTCTTCCGCGGGGCTTGCCGCGATAGCCGGCGGCGCGGACGGGCTTACGGTGGAGGTCCACCCCCGTCCTGACAGCGCCCTTTCCGACGGGCAGCAGTCGCTTTACCCCTCCCAGTTCGAGCGGCTTATGCGGGACATTGAGGCTATGGCCCCGGTGGTGGGGAAGGAGCTGCTGCGTACCCCCCGGCCCCAGCCCGCCGCGCTTCCTGGTGCGGGGGAGGGCGCTGCGGGGAAGGATGCGGCGAAAGCCGGCTCTAAAGCGCCGCCTGCCGGGGCTGCCAAGGGGGAAGCTACGCGGCCGGACGCGCCGCGCCGGGACACATCGCTCCGGGGCGCGGTGGCGTTTTCCGGGGAAAGCGGGGCCTATGCGGAGCAGGCCCTGATGCGCGCCTTTGGGGAAGAGGCCCCCCGGACGGCCTGCGCTTCGTTCGGCGCTCTGTTCGACGCGGTGCTGGACGGGACCGCTGCTTTCGGCGTTGTGCCGGTGGAGAACAGCCTTGCCGGGTCCATCCATGAAAACTACGATTTATTCCTCCGCTACCCGGATATCGCGGTGGTAGGGGAACTGAAGCTGCGTATTGTCCACTGCCTTATCGCCCACGAAGGCGCGGCGCTGGACACGATAGCGGAGGTGCGCAGCCATTCCCAGGGCTTTGTCCAGTGCCGGGACTTTCTTGGCCGCTACCCCTGGGTACTGGAGCCGTATTACAATACCGCGGCGGCGGTGGAATCGCTTTTAAAGGAAAAGCCTGAGAACCGCGGCAGGGTGGCGGCTATTGCCGGGGAGGCCGCCGCGAAAGCCCGGGGCCTTGCGGTGCTGAGATCGGGCATCGAGACCAACCCGCTGAACTACACCCGCTTTGTGATCATCGCGCGGAAAGACAGGGACGACAGGGCCCCGGTCCCGCCCAGCCTGGGTTCGGGGAAGCCCAACAAGGCCTCCCTTGTTTTTTCGGTCCCCGACGAGCCGGGGGCGCTGTTTGCGTGCCTCAAGATTATGAGCGACCGCGGCATTAATCTTTCCAAGCTTGAATCCCGGCCCATTCAGGGCAGGCCCTGGCAGTACCAGTTCTACGTTGACCTTGGCCTTCCCCAGGCCGCGGAGGATTTTTCCGC
>JAIRZS010000060.1 GCA_031267115.1 Treponema sp. | reverse complement strand
ATAGTATTTTTGACATTGGTAGACACAACGAAAAAAATCCCCGCCATAATCGCGGTTACAAATACCCCTACCAATAGCGCAATACGCGCCGCGATAGTTATCCTCACCTTCATAACTTCTCCCTTTTGTTTTGCGTCTTTGGTGTATTTTCCTCATAATACCATACACCGGTATTTATGAATATACAGGGGCTGTTCCAAAACTTCAGTTTTTGGAACAGCTTCCTTAGATTTTTTTGAACCGGATTTTTTATAACTTATAATAACTGGCAGAAAAAAAGGCCCCTATACGGAACGCGCAAGGGATTGGAGCGGTATCCTTTTTTGCCGGAGGCAAAAAAGATACAAGCGTAAAGCCCGGTCCGCGGGCCGTCCTGCCCTACGGGCAGGTTGGCGCGCGGATGCGCCCAAAAGCAAGATAAAACGGTGAAAAATCCTGTTATTTGCCGAAAACAGCCATTTTCTTGGCGAGAAACAAACAAGCCCTCCAAATTCCCCTTGACTAAAAGGCCCGCTTCGGTTTTAATGAGGTACGCTGTTATAATGCCGGGACGCTTCCCGACGGGGGGCGCAGCCGGAATTAAGCGGGGATATAGCTCAGTTGGTAGAGCGATAGGTTCGCAATCTATAGGCCGGGGGTTCGAATCCCCCTATCTCCAGTATGGTTACCAATGCCGGGGCAGCCCGTAGTTTCAGGGTTAAGGAATTCGAAGGCCCCCTGGATCTTTTGCTTTTTCTGATCAGGAAGAACGAAGTCAACATCTACGATATCCCCATCGCTCAAATTACCGAGCAGTACCTGGAATATTTAAGCTATTCCGCCGAGCTTGACCTGGAAGACCTGACTGAATTTCATTCTATGGCCGCCAATCTGCTCTATATCAAGAGCCGCATGCTCCTTCCGGTGGAGATTGCACAGGATGACGAACTGGAAGACCCCCGGCAGGATCTGGTTGAAAAGCTTATCGAGTACCAGAAATTCAGAAGGCTTTCGGAGCTTATGGAAGAAAAGGAGAGGGAGACCGAGTGGGTGGTTGAGCGGAAAAAGCTCCAGAGGCCCCTGCCTTTTACTGAGGAGGAGCTTTGGGAAGAGGCGGATATCTGGGACCTTATGAAAACTTTTTCGAGCCTTATCGGCAGGCTTTCCCTTGAGCAGATTATCGATATGCACGAGGAAGTTTCCGTAAATGAAAAAATAACCCTCCTCTGCGAGTTGCTTGAGACCCGCGGCGAGTGCAGTTTTACCGATATTGTGACCCGCACCGGATCCGTACTGGACGTAATTTGCGCCTTTCTCGCGATGCTGGAAGCGGTTAAAACCCGGATGATCCAGGTTTATCAAAACCGCATGTTCGGCGAAATCAAGATCCGCCCCCGGGAAAATTTACCCCTTGCGTCATAGTTTTTATAGTTTTTATGGAGATTTTCTTGGAAAAAGAGACTGCTTTGGTAGAGGCAATTTTATTCCTGGAGGCCGATCCCCTGGACGAGGCGGCCCTGTCCCGTATTTCCGGGCTGGGCAGGCCGGCTGTAGACGGCGCGCTGGAAGCCCTTGAAGAACGGTACGGAAGGGAAGATTCCGCCCTGGCGCTTTCTCGCATCGGCGGGGGGGTGATGATTTCCATAAAAAGAGAATACTGGGATAACCTTAAAGATCATTACGGAAAGAAAAATGAATCCAGGCTGTCCAAGGCGGCGCTGGAAACCCTTTCCATTATTGCCTACTCGCAGCCGATTACCCGGAGCGAGATTGAGGCTATCCGCGGGGCCGCGCCGGATAATATGATCCGCCTCCTTTTGGAAAAGCAGCTTATCCGGGAAGTGGGCAAAAGGGACGTTCCCGGAAAGCCCGCCCAATTCGGCACCACTAGGGAATTCCTCAAGTTTTTCCGTCTTGAAAGTATTGCCGACCTTCCCAAACTCAATGAAAGTGAGGCCGACCGTTTTGAACTGTCAGGGGAAAAATAATCCCGGTTTTGCAAGGCCGGGCAAACTGCGGGATGCCGGGACAGGCGCGGGCGATCAGGGGGAAGGCCTTGTCCGTTTGCAGGTCTTCCTGGCCCACGGCGGGGTCGCCTCGCGCCGGGCTTCCGAAAAGCTCATCCTGGAAGGCCGCGTGCAGGTAAACGGCAGGACCGTTACCGCGCTGGGGGAAAAAGTCGCCCCCGGCGACAGGGTGTGCCTGGACGGCGTGCCTGTCAGCGCTGAAGAACAGCGCCGCTACCTGCTCCTCAACAAGCCTCCGGAGTATCTCTGCAGTTCCTCGGACCCGCAGGGGCGGCCCCTGGCGTTAAGCCTCCTTCCCAGAGAAATTCCCGAACGGCTTTACAATGTAGGCCGCCTGGATTACCAGTCCTGCGGGCTGGTGATTTTTACCAACGACGGGGATTTTGCCGCAAGGGTCAGCCACCCCAGTTCCGGCATCGAGAAGGAATACTTTATCGAGGCCGCGGGGCCTGTCCCGGATGATTTTATCCGTTCCTTTCGGGAGGGGGTGGCTGTTGAAGGGGTGCGCTACCAGGCTCAGAAAATCGAGAGGGTAGGGCGGCGCTCCCTTAAGGTCGTGCTTGTCGAAGGGAAAAACCGCGAGATACGCAGGGTTTTTTCCCACTTCCACCTGCACCCGAATCTGCTCCGCCGCGTCCGTATCGGGCCGGTCCGCCTGGGGGATTTGCCGGAAGGGGAATCCCGGCCCCTTACCGAAGCCGAAATTAACGCGCTTAAAACTATACGGTCCCGAAGGGCCGGGGGGAGGCCGGCCGGCGGCCGCGCCGAGAGAGGTTATCATGGTAATCGCGATTGACGGGCCCGCGGGTTCGGGAAAAAGCACTATCGCAAAGCTCCTGGCGGAAAAGCTGGGGGAGGCCGGCCGGCCTTTTATCTATGTTAATTCCGGAAACCTGTACCGGGCTATCACGCTCGGGTGCGTCAGGCGCGGTATTCCGGTAACGGACGCCGGAAGAGTCCTGGAATACGCCGAAAAAGCCGCCATTGAATACCGGGGGGACGATGTATACCTGGACGGGGAAAATGTGGCCTCCCTGCTCCGCAGCGACGAAATTGACCGGGCGGTTTCCCCGCTTTCGGCTATTGTGCCGGTACGCCATCTGGTAAACAAGCTTGTCCGCAGGATTTCCCGGGATGCCAACGTGGTAGTGGAGGGGAGGGACATGACCACTGTGGTCTTTCCGGACGCCGAATATCTTTTTTACCTGGACGCCTCTCCCGAAGCCCGGGCAAGGCGCCGCCGCGATCAGGGGGTATCGCGCCTTGCGCTGGAAGAAATACAAAAAGCGATTGAGGAACGGGACGAGCTGGACAGGAATAAAGCCGAGGGAAGCCTAAAAATCGCGGACGGAGCCGTTTATTTGGATACATCGGACTTGACCATTAGCCAAGTTTATGAGAGATTAGTAAGTACTATAAAGCTGAAAGGACAGACCATGGGGCAGAAGGAAGAGGCGCTGAATCAGAAGGCAGTAGACGACTCGGGTTCGGCGGAAGAAACGGACGGACTCAAGATTAGCGATTCCGAAAATATCCAGACGCAGTTGCAGGAAGAATACCTTAAGACAATGGAGCAACTGGAAGAAGGCCAGCTGATCAACGGGACAGTAATTCAGATTACCCCGGATCAGGTGTTCATCGATGTAGGATATAAGTCCGAAGGCAAGATTCCCATCGGGGAATTTGCCGAAATTCCCCAAATAGGGGAAACTGTCTCGGTTATCCTGGTGGCCAAGGAAAACAAATACGGGGAAGTTATCGTTTCCAAGCAAAAGGCGGATGTCAAACTCTTCTGGAAGAATTTAAGGCAGGCCTTCCAGGACCATACTGTGGTCGAGGGGACCATTGAAAAACTGGTAAAAGGCGGCTTTGACGTTAATCTGGGCGCCGATGTCCACGCGTTCCTTCCCATAAGCCAGTCGGATTCCCAAAAAGTCGACAAACCGGAAAAATTTCTGGGGATCAAGGCCGCGTTTTACGTGGAAAGGCTCTATTCCGACGGCAAGGTCAATATCGTTGTAAACCGCAGGAAATGGCTGGAAGAAGAGATCGAGCAGAAGCGCAAGCATTTTTTCGACACGGTCGAAATCGGCGCGGAAATAACCGGCGCGGTCAAGAGTTTTACCTCTTTTGGGGCCTTTATCGATCTTGGCGGCTTCGACGGCCTGCTCCATATCAACGACATGAGCTGGGGGCATGTGAACCGGCCCAAGGACTTTGTGAGGAAAGGCCAGGAAATTACCTTAAAGGTTATCCGTATCGATCCTGCGGAGAAGCGCATCAACCTTTCGCTTAAACATTTTACCGACGATCCCTGGGTGCATTTCGCGGATAAATACCATGTCAACGACATAGTCAAAGGCAAGGTTACCAAGCTGACCGATTTCGGCGCCTTTATCGAGCTGGAAGAGGGTATCGAAGGCCTGGCCCATATATCGGAATTCTCCTGGGTAAGGAAGGTTCAGAAACCCGGTGAAGTTCTCGCCATAGGCGACGAAGTTGAGTGTATGATCCTCGGTTATGATTTGCAGATAGGCCGGGTTTCCCTGGGCCTGAAGCAGGTAACCGCCAATCCCTGGAATAATATCGACGAAAAATACCCCGTAGGCACCCGGCTTAGGCGGAAAGTGGTCAAGGTTACCGGATCGGGCGCTTTTATCGAACTGGAAGAAGGCATTGACGGCTTCCTCCATGTTGACGATATGTCCTGGACCAAGAAGATCAAGCATCCGGGCAGCGAATTTGAAGCGGGGCAGGAAATTGAAATCATGGTTATAGGGCTTGATCCGGAAAACCGGAGCATCAAGCTGGGAATAAAGCAGCTTGAGGAAGATCCCTGGAAGAGCTTCGCGGAAACCTACAGGCCCGGTTCCCTTGTGGAAGGGGAAGTGTCCAATATTACCGATTTCGGCATTTTTGTCAGGGTCCCCGGCGGGATCGAGGGGCTTATCCACAAGTCCAACCTGCCTGAAAACCGGGAGGAAAATCCTGACGACGCCCTTAAAAAGTACAAACTGGGCGACAAGATCAAGGCCGTGGTGCTTGAGCTGCAGCTTGATAAGCAAAAGGTTGCTTTTTCCATTAAGGATTATCAGAAAAAGGTGCAGAGGGATGAGATTTCCCGCTATATGGCGGCAGAGGAAGCGGACGGTTCAACCTTCACTCTGGGGGATTTCCTGGAATCAAAGAAGGCCTCGTCCGACGAGAATGCTGTCAAAGATTGATGCCCAAAAATTCAATACTCTGATCGAGATAAACACGCTCATCAACTCCAACTATACGGATGTTCATGCGCTCCTTACCAGAATCATCGAGTCCGCTACCCGCCTGTGCGAGGGGGAGGCGTCGAGCCTGCTCCTCGTGGACCGGGAAACCGGCGAGCTTCATTTTGACGTTATTCTCGGTTCCAACAGTACCGAAGCCAAGCAGTACACGATAAAACTGGGGGAGGGGCTTCCCGGCTGGGTGGCGGCGCACAACAAGTCGATAATCGTAAACGATGTGGAAAGCGACCGGCGCTACGATCGTACTTTTTCCAAAAAGATCGGCCATGCCACCAAGAGCATGATGGCTGTCCCCATGCGGATAAAAGACGAATGTATAGGGGTAATTGAGCTTTCAAATAAAAAGAACGGGAAAATTTTTACCCAGGATGATCTTGAATGGCTTGAAATTTTTGCCAACCAGGCCGCGATGACCATTCAGAACGCCAAAAGTTTTGAAAAAGTCCGGGATAAAATCGAAACTCTCCAGGAACATCTGAAGGCTTCCGACGGCTACCACCCCTTTATCGCCAAAAGTCCGGTAATTCTGGAAAAAATAGCCATTATCGACAGGATCGCCAGTACCGATTCTTCGGTACTTATCCTAGGGGAGAGCGGGGTAGGGAAGGAGATATTCGCGGAGCAGATACACCTTCGCAGTTCCCGGAACCATAAACCCTTTGTCCGGGTAAATTGCGCCGCCATTCCCGAAGGCCTTTTGGAGAGTGAATTTTTCGGCCATGTGAAGGGGGCGTTTACCAACGCTATTCAGAACCGGCGCGGCCGTTTTGAGATGGCCGACGGGGGTACGATCTTTCTGGATGAAATCGGCGATCTCCCCCTGTCGCTCCAGGTAAAATTGCTCCGCGTGATACAGCAGAAAACCTTTGAAAAAGTAGGCTCCGATGTTTCGGTTACCGTAGACGTGCGTATTCTGGCGGCTACAAACCGGGATATTGAACGCCTGGTAGAGGAGGGGCAGTTCCGCAGCGATCTTTACTACCGCTTAAACGTTCTCCCCATGTTTATTCCGCCGCTCAGGCAGCGGGTCGAGGATATCCCCGAATTGGCCTCTTTCTTTTTAAAAAACGCGGTAAAAAAAACCAAACGCGATTTGGAAGGTTTTTCCGGCGAGGCTATGAAATCCCTTCTTTCCTATTCCTGGCCGGGGAATATCCGGGAATTGCAGAACTGCGTTGAACGGGCGTGCGTTATAGGAAAGGGAAAGTGGATAGAGCCGGAGGATCTGTTTCTGGACTCCTCGCCCGGCAGCAGGGGCGGTTCCCCGGCCGCGTCCGATTTGTTTCATTCCCGGGATATCGGGGGGGACCGGAGCCTGAAAAACGCTATTAATGTTTTTAAAGGCCAGTACATCCATAAAGTGCTGGAAGAAAATAAGTGGAATCAAACCGAAGCGGCGAAATCCCTGGATATACAGAGGACCTATTTGTCCCGGTTGATAAAGGAATTGGAGATCACGCTTGACAAGGCGTAAAGCGCCCTTTGCAGGGATGCGGCAAATTCCCAAGGAGAATTGATTATGGCAAACGAAAACGCCCAGGAAAAAAAAGAAACCGTTTTATTTAGCGATATCATGGTGGAATTTATCCGGAAATACCGGAAAGTTCTGGCTGCCGTGATAATAGCCTGCGCGGTAATACTTATCGGTATTGTCGCGGGTTTCAGTATCAGGGAGAACATCGTAAACCGGGAAATCAGCCGGGCGGAGGCTCTGGGCGAGCGTTTCGAAGAACTGCGCTTTGATATTAACGAGAGCGAAAGCGAAGAAGCTGTCCAGGCGCTGCTCGCCGACCTTGACGCCTTGGCCGCCAAATCAGGGGGGTTTGCCTCGGCGCATTCATATTCCCTGATCGCCGGCATCCACGCGGACAGGAAAAACTGGGCCGAGGCGGAAAAGGCGTGGATTCTGGCGGCCCAAAAAGGCGCCGGGGGCTACCTGGCGCCGGTGTCCTGGTTCAACGCGGCGGTCGCCGCGGAAGAAGCCGGCGATGTCGAGAGCGCCATTGCCCATTACAATGAGGCGGTTGCCTTTGCCGATTCATTCCCCAGCGCGTCGAAGGCCCAGTTTGCCATTGGCCGGCTGGAAGAGGGGAGGGGGGACCGGGAGGCCGCGCTTGAGGCATACCGGGCCTTAATTGAAAAATGGCCCCTTGACACGATCTGGGCCGGTCTCGCAAACACGAGGATTATCGCGTTAACGGGACTCTCTTCCTGATACGAAAACAATGAGTAAAACTGTCTTTGCGGTTTTAGGCGGACTACTGCTTTTCGTCGTTTCCTGCGGGATGGAAGATTACCTTTACCTGAATCCTGTTGACGAGGGCGGCGTCAGGCTGGACGCGTTCAATACCACGGCGACAGTATCGCTGCCCAACTTTAGCACAAGCGAATACTATTACTTTACCCATTTTTCACTTTTTTACCGTATTTATGTAAGCGATGCCAATATCATTGCCACGTATCCTTATTCGTCGTCCGATTTATACGCAATCAACAGTTCCCTTTCAAGCGATTTTTCCGCATTGTCTTATTACACCTCAAGCACGACTACAGTTACTACCAACCTTGGCTCGCAGTTTTCAAGCCGCAGGTACTATGCCCTTGAACTGGAGAATAGGGATATTGAAAATATTTTGTCTTCGTCGTCTTTGGGAAGGCAGATCACGCTGGATTTTACCCCGGGAAGGGCCCCGGTACTGGGCGTTTCGACATCTTCCGCCACGCCTCCGGATTTCTATACCCTGCGCCGTACCGGCGGCGAGGGCAATTTCCGCCCTGTCCCTTCCGACCGGCTTTTCTTCAATACCCAGGATCTGAATTCCAGCGCGAATGCCACCGCTTTGATAAACAACGATGTGGCGGACAAGTCTTCCGCTGTCGCGCCGCGCCGTACCTATGCCTCAATATACATCGTTACCACGGGAAGGGATACCAATTTTACGCCGCTTTATTCGCGGCCCACCCATGTGGGGATTTTTTCCCTGCCGGACACGGCTGCGGGCCAGTAGCGGCGGGAAAAGCCGGCGGGGGAAGGATACCTTCAACTGTGCATAATGTACATTCTGTCTACTTCAATACGGGGGTTAAAAACCGGCATGAAGCGCGGGGTTATTATAGTATCGGCGTTTATTTTTATGTCCCAGGCTGCCTTTGCCCAGA
>JAIRZS010000053.1 GCA_031267115.1 Treponema sp. | reverse complement strand
CTGAAAATATCGTGTTTGTTCCGGGAATTAACAATGTTATCGGGATAGAATGGAGGTTAATCGAGGTCCGCTCCTCCGTGGAAACCGCCGCGTCGCGTTTTAGCCGGCAGGAATTGGCGGAGCTGGGCATGGAAGACGCCTATACTCTTCGTTTTGACAAGGAGCGGATAAGCGGCCTGGCAGCCCCGAACCGGTATTTTGCCCCTTACGAGGAAGGCGAGGGCAAGGCGCTTTCTATCGGGGTGATAGGCGGGACGCTTATGGCGGCTTTCAGGGAGCCGGAAAGCCTTAATGAGCGGGAGTATTTTGGCTGCCTTGAAAATACCGTCGCGTGGGATTTGATCCAAAATCAATTGCAGCTCCATACCCGGGACGGGCAGGGCGGGGAAGCCGTACTGGTCTTTGAGGCCGGTTCCTGACCCGCCGTCTAATCCGCCGTTTACACGATACGTGTAATCCGCTAGGATAAATTTATGGAGGTATTGTATATGAGAAAGTCTTTTTTGCCGGTTTTTGTCCTGACGGCGCTGCTGTTTGCCCTGGGCGGCCTTGAAGCCCAGGAGGTAAACCAGGCCGCGTATGACAATATAATTACCCATTACGCCGCCAGGAATAATTTTACCTCCGGGACGATCAGCCGCGGCGACATTGAGAAGATCCTTGCCGCGGGAGTCCGCGCCCCCAGCGCCAGTAACCGCCAGCCCTGGCATTTTACCGTGGTCCAGAACTCCGCCCTGGCCGGCAGGATTGTACGCAATATGCCCGACGGGAACATCCTGATTGTCATCTCAAGTTCCGGCGACGGCAGGACCAACGGCCCCGCTATTCTTGACTGCGGCCTTGCCACGGAGAGCATATACCTGGCGGCCCAGGCCCTGGGCTACGGTTCCCGGATTTACACCGGCCCGATGAACACGGTAAACAGTCAGCTTAAGGCCGAACTGGGCCTGCCCGGCGGGTACAGCGCGGTGGCTCTGGTACGGGTGGGCAGGGTGCAGAGGATAGACGCCTCCAGCGCCGCTTCCGCGCGGAAAAGCCTGGGCGATATGGTAACGTATAAATAATGTAACTATTCAGTCGGGGGGCTAAAGCCCCCACTGAGCATTTATTGGCAAATGATAGATTGAATGGTTATAAATAAATCTTTGGGGTTCCCTGGATACCATGAGCTACTTATATGAAACCCATCTCCATACAGTGCAGGGAAGTTCCTGCGGTGTATCGAGGGGGAAAGACTACATCAAGAGATACCGGGATTCCGGCTTTACGGGGATCATCGTAACTGATCATTTTTACAACGGTAATACCGCTATTGACCGGAATCTGCCCTGGAAGCAGTGGGTGGAACAGTTTTCCCGGGGCTACGAGGAAGCCCGCAACGAAGGGGCGAAAGCCGGCCTGGATGTTTTTTTCGGCTGGGAAGAAACGTTCAAGGGGGACGATTACCTTGTTTACGGGCTTGATAAAAACTGGCTCCTGGCCCACCCTGAATCCGCGCGGTGGTCCAGAAAAGAACAGTTTGACGCGGTACGCGCGGCGGGGGGCTGCGTAGTGCAGGCTCACCCGTTCAGGGCGGCCTACTATATCAGGACGATCCACCTCGCGCCCAGGCTGGTGGATGCCGTAGAAATCGCCAATGCCTGCAACGATCCTGAATGGGACGGCCTCGCGTCGGAATACGCGCTGCGGACAGGGCTGCCCGGAACCGCCGGGTCCGATATCCACGACGCGGACCAGTTTCTTGAGGGCGATATTTTTGGGGTGTACCTCAGCGAAAAAATGGAGACGGTTAAGGATTACGCAAAGGCTGTCCGTAACAGGGCCATTGCGGGCCTAAAGCTCCCGCCCGGACGCGCCGTGTTTCTCGGCGGCGAAAATCCCGCCCTGCCGGTTGATTTGCGGGATGAGAATGACCGGGGAACCAGGCAGAACTTTTGGGATTTTATGGCCGGTAAAAAACCCGTACCCGCCTACGGTTAAAAAACCGCGCGTTACGCCGGATCATTTACGCCAGGTCGTACAAGGCCCGGACCAGTTTATCGATTTCTTCCGGGGTATTGTAAAAGGCCAGAGAGGGCCGGACCGTGCCTTCAAGCCCGAAATACCGGTGTACCGGCTGGGCGCAGTGGTGCCCGGCGCGGACCGCGATACCCCGGCTGTTGAGGTAGCCGCCTGTTTCCTCAAGCCCGCGCCCTTCCAGCACAAAAGAGAGGACGCTTGCCTTTGCCGATGCGGTCCCGACAAGGCGCAGGCCGGGAACGCCGGCCAGTTCCTTCATGGCGTAGCGGAGCAGTTCCTGTTCCCAGGCCGCGATATTTTCGATGCCGATGCCCGACACATAGTCCAGGGCCGCGCCAAGCCCCACCGCATCGGCAATGCTGCCGGTTCCCGCCTCGAACCTGGCGGGGGCTTTTTGGTATACGGTCCGCTCGAAAGTAACGTCGGCAATCATGTTGCCGCCCCCCTGGTAGGGACGGGCCGCTTCCAGCACGTCGCTTTTCCCGTAAAGCACGCCTATCCCTGTGGGGCCGAATATCTTGTGCCCGGAAAAGACAAAGAAATCCGTATCCAGAAGGCCGACATTTACCGGCAGGTGGGAAACCGACTGTGCGCCGTCGATGAGGACCCGGACCCCCCGGCTGTGGGCTATCTGCACCATTTCCGCCGCCGGGGTAATGGTCCCCAGGGCGTTGGACACCTGGGTTATCGCCGCAAAGCGGGTACGGCTGTTGAAAAGCCGCCCGTATTCGGAAAGGACGATCTGGCCGGTCCTGTCGATAGGCGCGACGCGCAGTACCGCCCCGGTTTCCCCGGCGATAAGCTGCCAGGGGACGATGTTGGCGTGGTGTTCCAGCATGGTAAGGATGATCTCGTCCCCCGGTTTCAGGTACTGCCTGGCATAGGCCCAGGCAACAAGGTTGATGCCCTCGGTAGTACCCCGGACAAAGACAATGTTATCCGCGGAAGGCGCGCCGATAAAACGGGCGGCTTTTTTGCGGGCGTCCTCGTAGGCGTCGGTGGACCGGGCGGCAAGCTCGTGAGCGCCCCGGTGGACGTTGGAATTTTCATGCGCATAATAGTAACTGAGCCGGTCTATCACCTGGCGGGGGCGCTGGGTAGTCGCGGCATTGTCCAGCCATACCAGGTCCCGGCCATTCACCTGTTCCCGGAGGATGGGGAAATCCGCCCGGATCGCTTCAAGGCTTTTCGAGCCTACGTATAAATGTGAGTATTTATATGCAGGATCGGCTTTGGCCGCCGGATCGGGAGGGGCCTTATAGGGGCCGGCTGCCGCGCGTCCGGCATCGGCGGCGTCCTGGGACAGCACCACCGGCGCGTAGGCGGGCGGTTCCGGGGCTTGCCGCGCCGCCGTCCCCGGCCCTGCGGCAAGCCCTTCCCGGGCCGCCGGGGACGGAGTCCGGAACCAGGCTGCCGCAGTCTGCGCCGGCGCTTCCGTTGTCCGGGCGGCGGCAGCGGCCTCGTAAAAACCGGCCCCAGCATCCGCGGCGGCGAATTCCGGAAACCACGCGGCGGCAAAGGCGGCCAGTTCCGCAGGATCGGGCAGCCCCCAGGCTTTCAGGCTAAATTCCTCAGGTGTAGTCATAGTAGTCACCGATTTCCACGTCTTCCAGAACCGCGACGGCGTCATCCGCGAGGATCGCGGCGGAACAGTAAAGGGAAAGCAGATAAGAGGCGATGCCGTTGTCGTCAACCCCCCTGAACCGGACCGAAAGCCCCCGCGACTGTTCGCCGGGCAGGTTGTTCTGGAAAAGGCCGATAACCCCGCGCTTTGCCTCGCCGGTGCGGACCAGGAGTATGTTTGTTTTTCCGGTCTTTGCCCTGGGATTCTTCAGGCCGTCCACGAACAGCTTGTCCGTAGGGATAATAGGTACGCCGCGCCAGGCGATAAAGGTCCCCCCGGCAACATTCACCGTAACCGGCGGAACGCCCCGGCGGGTACATTCGCGCTCGAAAGCGGCCACAGCCTTGGGGTGGGCAAGGAAGAACGAGGGATCTTTCCAGACCTTGGTGATAAGCTCGTCAAGATCGTCCGGCATGGGCCGCCCCGCCCGGGTCTGGATACGCTGGGATTCAACGGTGTTTTTCAGGAGGCCGTAATCGTCGCTGTTGATAATCTGGCTTTCCTGCCTTTCCTTGAGGCTTTCAATGGCAAGGGCAAGCTGTTCCTTTGCCTGATCAAAAGGGGAGCTGTACACATCGGAAACCTTTGTATCCACATTAATAATAGTAGACAAAGCGTTAAGTTCGTATTCGCGGGGCCTGGCAGCGTATTCCACATAACCCTGGGGTATCCCGGTTTTTTTCGGGTCCTGGCTGCACAGGGCATCCAGGGGCGTATCCCCCTCCGCGACTCTGTTTACCCGGAAAATACCCGCCTCAAGCCCCTTGAATTCCAAAACCCTGGTCAGCCACCTCGGCGTCAGGGAACCGAATTGCGGCGGCGTCTTGGTCACATTTGCCAACTGATAAGCCGCCGCCCTTCCCAAAGCGTTCAAATTTTCCTTTTCTGCCATAATTCTACCCTCCTGATAAAAATTTATTTTTTGGGCGCATCCGTGCGCCTACGGCGCACGGACCGGGCTTTACGCTTGTATCTTTTTTGCCCGCGGCAAAAAAGGATACCGCTTCAATCCCTTGCGCGGGCAAAAAATCGCCCTCCGTGGCGATTTTTTGCCCCGGAGTTTGCCGTAGGCAAACTCCATCCATCCGCCGTTGGCGGATAGCAATGGAAACAGCGGCATCCCTGCCGCTTTCCATGCCGTTTTACAGCTTTGAGTTTTTACTCCGCAAAAACTCATGAATCGCCGCCGCCAGCATCCATGCCGGCCCGGTCACCAAAAGGTGGCCGGGTAGAACCGGGTGGTCACCCACCCGGAACCCCCACAGACCCGGACGTGCCCAATTAAGGCATCCGGTTCCTCTGAAAAAAGTTTCGCTGAGCTATATGCTCTTCCGTTTCC
>JAIRZS010000028.1 GCA_031267115.1 Treponema sp. | reverse complement strand
CCCTGTCCCGGTAACGGGTTTAGCCTTACATAAGCGGGGCAAACAGGCGGAGCACATCCTGCGCTACCCGCTGAAAAGCGTTCCGGGCGCAGTCCGCCAGCGTAATCCGGTGGCAGGAGAAAGCTACGGTCTTGAGAAAGTCTTCCTTGATATCCTGAACCGCGCTGTTCCGGTAAATCCAGACACCGCACTCGAAATGCAGGTAGAGGCTGCGGAAATCCAGGTTGGTAGTCCCCACTGTGGCGACCTTGTCGTCGGAGACAAAAGTCTTGGAATGATTAAAACCGTCGGAATATTCGTAAAGCTTTACCCCCGCCAGGACCAGCTGCCGGTAATAGGAATGCGAGGTAACCCGTACCATCCACTTATCCCAACGGTGCGGGGTGATGATCCGCACGTCTATCCCGCTTTTCGCCGCCAGGGTCAGGGCGGAAAGAAGGTTGTCGTCCACTACCAGATAGGGGGTATTTATATATACGTACTTCTTCGCGTTGTTGATAATCTGTATATATACATGCTCGCCCACATTTTCTCCGTCAATAGGGCTGTCCGCGTATGGCTGCATATAGCCCTCCGTGGGAACCGGGCAGGGATCTTCTTTCCAGGGGTAGAAGGATTCAACATCGTCCTGGCTGTTCTTCCGTTCCAGGCCCCACATATGGAGGAAGATCAGGGTCAGGGACCAGGCGGCTTCCCCTTCCAGCATTATCCCCGCGTCTTTCCAGTGGCCGTATTTATTAAAGACATTGATGTACTCATCCGCGAGATTCATGCCCCCGGTAAAGGCCACCTTGCCGTCAATCGAAACAATCTTCCGGTGATCCCGGTTGTTTTGCAGCGAAGACCAGATGGGTTTGAAGGGATTAAACACCACGCATTTTATACCCCGGCTTTCCAGATAACGCTGATAATCCGGCGGCAGAGAGGTAAAGCAGCCCAAATCATCGTAGATAAACCTGACATCTATCCCGGCGCGCGCCTTGCGTTCCAGAAGATCGATGATGGGATTCAGCATCTGGCCCTGCCTGAGAATGAAAAATTCCAAAAAGATATACTTTTCCGCCTTTTCCATCTCGGGGTACAGGCGGGCGAAAAAAGCCTCCCCGGAGGGAAAGTACTCGGCGCGGGTATGCCGGTACACCGGGAAACCCGCGTATTCCTGAAGGTAACGGACCTGGGGCACGCAGTCTTCGTAGCTGCCGGCAAGCTCGGGCAGGGCGTCCCCGGAAAGCCTGAACAGAGGCCGGAACATTTTATCTTTCGCCGCAGCCCGTTTCCGTAATTTCCGGGGGTTCGACTGCCAGGTGAAGACAAGGTACAGGATGCCGCCGAAAATCGGGAACAGCATGATAAGGAATATCCAGGTCAGTTTATAGGCGGATTTTTCCTTCTTGTTTAAAATATAAAGGCATACTACAACGCTGATAACATTGAGTATCCAGTTGATATACCGGAAATTCCAGCTTGATCCTGCTATCAGGATCATAAGGAACACTACCTGCGCGATGAGAAGGGCAATGACCATGAGCCGGCGCCTGAAAACGACCCTGGTCCATTGTTTCCTCTTTCCCGCAAGGTTTTTGGCGGGAATTCCCGCCGCTTTTAAATCGGCCACGGCCCCGCTCCCCGGCGAAGGGCTGCCGCCTCGTCCCCGGTCAAATCAAGGATAGTGGAAAATATACGCTGCTGCTCTTCGCCCGGATCCAGGATCATATCCAGGCCGCCAATCTCGTCCAGTTCCCAGCCTCCCTCAAACAGATCTTCCTCGGGGATAGGAGGAAGCTCCCTGTTCTCATTTTCGGCATCCTCGCGGCTGTCCCGGGCATTTTCCCCACCCCTGGCGGCCATAGCCCGCTTGGCGGTGATCGAATAAAGGGGGCAGCCCAGGGTTTTGATCACGGCCAGGGGTATCGGGTGGTTGGGAATGCGGACCCCCAGCTCTTTCCGGCGGAGGCCGAGCGCCTTACCGGTTCCGGAAAGGGTCGCCAGGATAAACACATAGGGCCCGGGGGAGAGGCGCTTGATCAGGCGGAAACGGGTATTATCCAGGGAGCAAAAATCGCCGAACTGGGAAATATCGGCGCAGAGCAGGGTAAAATACCGTTCCTCCCGCTCCCCGGAAAGCCTGCGCAGTTTCCCGATCCCCTCCTTTGAATTCAGCGAACAGGCGAGAGTCCAGCTTGTATCCGAAGGGAAGGCCAGAAGCCCCCCGCCCGAAAGACAGCGGGCGCTTTTGGAGAGTATCCGGTCGTCAATATTTCCCGGCACCACGTATTCGATCATACCTAAATGATACCGCAAATCCGCGCGGCTGTCCTGGATCCCGAGGTTATTTATACAAATTCGTACATTATTTTTTATTTCATGTATTATAATCTATACATTTTAAATCGCCCGAATAAAAAAGCGTCATGGCCGGTTTTTGTAATTCCTTATAATACAAGGAATTACAGATTAAAATAATATTTCTGGGGAAATTGGCACGAAAATTGCTATATATTATAGAAAAGTTATCCGGCAGAATTCGGAGGACAAAGATGACAACTAAAAAAAACATGTATGATTCAGAAGACACACTGCAAATCTATTTTGACCAGATCAAGAAGATCCCCCTGCTCAGCTTTGAAGAGGAGCTTGAGCTTTCAAAAAAGATCCAGCAGGGCGACAAAGCGGCCAGAAAACGGCTTGTAGAGGCGAATTTACGCCTGGTGGTCAAAATTGCCCGGATTTTCCTTACCGCCGACGTGTCTTTCATGGACCTCATCCAGGAAGGCAACATAGGCCTTATACGGGCCGCGGAAAAATACGATCACGAAAAGAACGTCCGTTTTTCCACCTACGCAAACTGGTGGATACGCCAGTCCATCAGCCGGTTCCTGTCCAACAAGCGGCGGGTCATCCGCCTGCCCCACCGGAAAGAAGAGGCCTTCCGGAGGATTCGCAAGGCATACCATACCCTGAACCAGACCTTGCAGCGCCAGCCCACCACGGCGGATATTGCCGGCTATCTGGGCATGGAAGTGGAAGATGTCGAGTACATCCTCAATATCACCAACAATCTCATTTCCCTTGAAACCGATATCAGTTCCGACGAGACAACTACGATAGGCGACCTCCACGAGGACTATACCTACAGCCCCGACCGGGAACTGTTCCGCCAGTCGACAAGGGATATGACCGTCAAATTCCTCGACAATTTGATGGAGCGGGAAAAGAAAATTCTCATCTACCGGTACCAGTTGAACGGCGGCGAAAAGCAGACCCTGAAGACTATCGGCAACGAGCTGGGTATTTCCGCGGAAACCGTCCGGCAAATCGAGATGAGGGCCATCAAGAAGATGCGCGAAAACGCCTCGGAACTCTGGAAATCGGTCTATGCCGAGGCAATATAAGTCCTGTTAAGCCGGTATCGGTCCGGCTTTTTATACCTAACCCCGCTATCCTCCGGCGGGGTCTTTTTTTGCGCCGCGAAAAACAGAAACTGCGGAAACCCCATGGAAATTTTCATCTTACCATTTTGGTTTTGGGCGCATCCGCGCGCCAACCTGCCCGTAGGGCAGGACGGCCCGCGGACCGGGCTTTACGCTTGTATCTTTTTTGC
>JAIRZS010000364.1 GCA_031267115.1 Treponema sp. | reverse complement strand
GGGCTGTAATGTTTCTAAAAAATCTTGATGTGCTTGGTTTCAAATCTTTTGCCGACCGTACCCGCATGGAATTTGCCGATGGGATCACCGCTCTTCTGGGGCCCAACGGCTGCGGCAAGTCGAACGTGGTGGACGCTATTAAGTGGGTGCTGGGGGAGCAGGCTTCCCGGTCTCTCCGGGCCGAAAAGATGGAAGATGTTATCTTTAACGGTACGGAAGACCGCAAGGCCCTGAATGTGGCCGAGGTGACGCTGACCCTGGCGAACGAGGCGGGGATACTCCCTATGGATATGCCGGAAATCCAGATAAAGCGGCGGCTCTACCGCTCGGGGGAGAGCGAATACTTTATCAACGCCGCGCCGGTCAAGCTTAAAGATATACGTGAGCTTTTCTGGGATACGGGGGTGGGGAAGACTGCCTATTCGGTGATGGAGCAGGGGAAGATCGACCAGGTTCTGTCGTCGAAGCCGGACGAGCGGCGCTATCTTTTTGAGGAGGCCGCGGGTATTACCCGTTTTAAGGCGAAGAGCCAGGAGGCCGAAAGGAAGCTCCTGAAAACCGAGGAAAATATGCGCCAGGTTGAGGGTATCCTGGGCGAAGTGAAGCGTTCCTACGACAGTTTGAAGATACAGGCCGATAAAACCCTGAAGTACCGGTCTTTGCGGGAGGAAGTCTTCAATTTTGAGCTGGATATCCAGCTTTTGCGGCTCAAGCAGTTCCGCTATGACCGGGACGGGCGGAAGGAGGATTTCCGCAGGAGGACCGAGGAAAGGGATGCTATCCAGGCGGAGCTGGACGCTATTAACAAGGCTCTGGCGGAGAACATGGACGTGGTCAACTCGCTGGAGAAGCAGTTTATCGAAGGCCAGCAGGGGCTGATTGCCCTTGCCGGGGAGAAAAACGTCCGCGAGAAGGAAGTGAAGCTTCTTGCCGAACAGCGGGAAGAGACTAAGGCGGCTATTGCCCAGGGCGAGGGCCGGGAGCGGGTTATCCTGGTCAAGATTGAGGAACTGAGCGACGACGCGGAGGAACAGGACGGGGTTGTCCGCGACATGCAGAAGAAGGCGGCCGACATTGAGGACAATATCCGTTCCTTCGAGGAAAATATACGCCTGGCCGCCTCGCAGATTGGGGAAAACGATCAGAATATACACCGGCAGGAAGGCGAGATACGCGGCCTGGAGCAGGAAAGGGGCCTTCACGAGAAGGACCTGGAGGCTATTACCGACGATATTGTGGCGGCCCTGGACGCGGGCTTGAAAGAGGCGGGCTATTCCGCGGCGGAAAGGCGGAATGCCGAGGCCGCTATGGAGAATGTCCTGGGCCTGCTCAAGACTTTTCTGGCGGGCCGCGAAACGCTGCTCCGCGATCTGGCCCAGGCGGCGGGCGGCGGGGCGGCCCCGGCTGCGGACGAACTGCGCCGTATCGCGGAAGGGCTTGCCGGGGCGCTTGCCGAGGCTGCGGGGCACGCGGAAAACGCCTGCGCCCTGTTCGAGGCTTACCGGAAAAGCACCCCTTCTTTTCTTGACGACTTTCTCGCGCCGGAAGGCATTATCACCAAAAAGCGGTCGCTGGACGCGGCGATCCGCGCCTGCAAGGAAGGGGTTGCCGGCAGGCAGGGGCGTATTGTAAAGCTCAGGCAGGAAAACCAGGAGCTGAACGTCAAGATCAACGAATACCGGAAAACCCTGGAAGAGCTGCGCCTGAGCCGCGAGCGGATGATCGCCGGGGCACGGGCTGCGGGGGAGCAGGCAAAGCTGATACGCCGGGAACTCGCGGGCCAGGAAGCCCAGCTTAAGTCCGTGCGGGACGAGCTTTTTCTTTCCCGGAAACGCTATGACGAAATTGACGAGCGGATCGCCTCCACGCAGGAAGAAATTGCCGGCCTGGAACAGAAGGGGATTAAGCTTTCCGCAGACCTTGAAAAACTGGAAAAGGACATTGCCGAAAAAAACGGCGATGTGGCGGGAAAACAGGCGTCGATTAAAAAGCGGATGGACGATCTGGCCAGGGTGCAGGAAAAACTGGAAAAGACGCATCTTGAGCTGGTACGGTCGGAAACGGAGATTGGGAATATCCAGGAAAATTTCCGGGAAACCCATTCCCGCGATCTTATGGAATTTGAGGAACGCATATTCACGATTACCGCGGCTCCGGCGGAACTGCGGGAAAAACTCGGTGTTTCCCGGAACGCCCTGCGGGATCTCGGCTCGGTAAACCTGATGGCCCCGGAAGAATTTGCCGAAACAAAGGAACGTTACGACTTTCTTTCCAACCAGCTTGCCGATCTTACCAAGGCCCGCGACGATCTGGAAAATATTACCAAGGAGATACGGGCGGAATCTTCCGAGATGTTCATCGCGACCTACAACAAGATCAAGAAGAATTTTCACAATATATTCCGCCGCCTTTTCGGGGGCGGGAGGGCGGAACTGCGGCTCCAGGATCCCAACCACGTGCTGGAATCGGGCATAGAAATTTTCGCGCGGCCTCCGGGCAAAAAACTGGAGAATATTACCCTGCTTTCCGGCGGCGAGAAATCCATGACCGCCGTGGCGCTGTTGTTCGCCACTTACATGGTCAAGCCGAGCCCCTTCTGCCTTCTGGACGAGATCGACGCCGCCCTGGACGAGGCGAATGTAAGCCGCTTTGTGCAATTGCTGCGCGAGTTCGGCAGCATAAGCCAGTTTATTGTTATTACCCATAACAAGAGAACCATGATCGGGGCGGGCACCCTTTTGGGCGTGTCCATGGAAGAAAGCGGGATTACCAAGATAATATCGGTGCGCCTTGAAAACGAAAATCTGGCGGTTGCCGAGGAGCAGCCGCCGAATCCGGATTTTGTTTTTGAGGAAGAGGATGTGGAGTACGAGGAAGGCCGGGAGCTTCCAATAGGCGTGGACGATCCCGCCCAGGTAAGCGAGGAAAAGCTCCGCCCGATTCGCCGGGGCCGCGCGGGAAAAGCCGCCGCCAAACCCGGCGCTCCCGATGCAGCCGGCGACTCCGGCAAGGAAGACGCCCCGGACACAGACGGCAGTGCCAGCGCCGACGGTTCTGGCGGGGAAGACGCCCTAGGCGCGGACGCAGACGGCAGTCCCGACAGCGGTTCCGGCGGGACGGACGCCCCGGATGCGGACGGCAGCCCCGGCGCTTCCGGCGGGAAAGATGCCCCGGATGCGGACGGCGGCCCCGGCGGGGAAGACGCCCCAGGCGAAGACGCGGACGGCAGCTCTGACAGCCCCGGCGCTTCTGGCGGCTAATTGTCAATGGAAATCCTTTCCCCCCGGATCATCGCGGCGCTTGTTGTTTTCGCCCTGTTCTGCATAGTTTTCCTGCTTATCGGACTCCGTGTTGGCGCTGTTTACGGCAGAAAGAAAGAGGCCGCCGAATGGGAGGCCCACAGGCTGGAGGATGTGGTCAGGAACCGGCTCAGGCAGTCCAGGGCGGTAATAGGCGGCCTGGTATCCGAACAGATCGCGCCCCTGCTGCCGGGCTTCCCCTTTGATCCGGGGGACTGCCGCTTTGTGGGAAAGCCCGTGGATTTTATCGTCTTTAAGGGGATGAACGAAAAGAAAATAAGCTCCGTGATCTTTCTGGAAGTGAAAAGCGGCTCGGAAAGAAAACTGAACGATCAGGAAAAGCAGTTAAAGGAAGCGGTTATAAACGGCCGGGTTAAGTGGGCCGAATTTGACGCCGGCGGCCCCGGCAGCCGCTGAACGAACCGCCCTCGCCCTTCACTCCCCCGCGAGCCGGCAGACTAAACGCAGAAAAATCTTTATCTTCCTGTTTTGGGCGCATCCGGCTGCGCCGGACCGGGCTTTCCGCTTGTATCTTTTTTGCCTGCGGCAAAAAAGGATACCGCTTCAATCCCTTGCGCGTTCCGTAGTGGGGAATTTTATCGCTATTTATTTTACCGCTAAGTCGAAAAAGTACAAGAATGAAGAACCTCTTTAACTTCTTTCCCTTTTTGGCTTTGAACGCAAGCCGGGGTCAGACCCCTCCCTTTCATTCAAAACTTATTCGACTTCTTTGACTTTGCGGTAAATTCGGAAACATAAGTACCCACTTTGCGGTAAAATCCTGGATTGATGCCTCGAAATTTGGTGCCTGGTACCATGTGCATACACTTTTCTCTAAAAATTCCCCCTCCGGTTAAAGCAAAACAGCGACTCAGACCCCTATATATTA
>JAIRZS010000359.1 GCA_031267115.1 Treponema sp. | reverse complement strand
CGTCAAGTTCCTGTATGTTTTTTTCACTTTCCGCGATACGGCGGCGGTGATCGGCGATCAGGCGCTCCATCCTGCTTATCCCCGCTTTCTCCTCGTCAATGGCCAGCGACGCTTTGAGTTTTTCGGCGCGCAGTTCGTTCTCCGCTGCCGAGTTTTTCAGGGCGGCCGCCTGGTCCAAAAGCAGGCGGTCGGCGCTTTCAAGAACAGCCGCGTACTCGGGCCGCTCGGGCGATTCAAAAGCAAGGGCGCCGTGGCGCAGGAAAAGCGCGCGAAGCTGTTCCTTTCCCTCCGCGATATGCCGTTCCAGGGCGGGTATCTTCCTGGAAGGCCCGCCGTCCGGCGCGAAAGAGGCGGTAATGCGCCGCCGTTCTTCTTTTAGCGCGGCAATTTCGGCCTGGACAGCCGCCTGGGCCTCGCGTGAGCCGTTAATCTTGCCCAGCGCCTCTTGGACGGAAGCGTTACCGGACGCCTCTTCCGGGGCATCCTGCGCGAATTTTTCCCCCGCTGCGTTAAAAATGCGCTGCAAATTGGTTTTATTCCTGCCCAGGAAAGAACGGAGCACCATCCCCTGGGCGCCCTTGCCTATCCACGCAAAAACATTCTGGTCTTCCCGCTCGCCCAGCACTTCAATGCGGCCCTCCAGGGACTGTATCTTCGTCAAGATTGTCTCCGCCTGGGCACGGTAAGGCCCGGCAAATTCCCCGAAATCCGGATCCTGCAAAACAAGCTCCCCAAGGCGGGTATAGAGCAGGAAAATCTCCCTGCCTAGCCCGGAACCGTCCTGCTCCTTCTTGCGTATACCGTCTTCAAGCTGCTTCAGCCGGGCAATATCGGCCTGGGCCGCCTTAATGCCCTCCCCGGAATCGTAAATATCCTGGGTTAGGAGCCGGTACTCCGGCGCGCCATCCTGCATACGGGCCAGCAAGGCCTCTCCGGCCTGGACCAAAAGCGCGTCCGCCGAGGCAAGATCCGCCTTTTTCCGGTCTTCCAGGTCTTTAATTGCCTTTTTTCGCTTGTCCATTATGAGAAAGAGTATAGGTTATCACATTCTCCTTGACAATACGGCGAATCCCCCGCAATATGGTATAAACGCAAATTATCATTATTCAGTTTAAGGAGTTCCCTCATGAGTTTTTCAAGCGATCTCATCAGAAATGTGGCCATTGCCGGTCACGGAGGTACCGGTAAAACCACCCTTTTTGAACACCTCCTCTTTGCAGGCGGGGTTATTCCCAGGGCCGAGACTGTTGAGTCCGGAAAAACCGTGGGAGATTCGGCCCCGGAAGAAGTTGAGCGAAAGCATTCCGTTCACACGGCTCTGGCCCATATTGAGAGGGCGGGCAGGAAGATCAATATATTCGATACTCCCGGATCGTCGGACTTTATCGGCGATGTGATTCTCAGCTTCCGGTCTTCGGAATTCGCCCTGCTTGCTGTGGACTGCCGTTCCGGCGTCCAGATCGAGACCGTCAAGCTGTGGCGCAACCTGGAGGGCCGCAAAAAGCCCAGGGGCTTTTTCATTACCCGGCTGGACGACGAGAGGGCGGATTACAACAATGTCCTTGCCGACATAAAGGAGAAGTTCAAGGTAGAGCCGGTACCCTTTACCCTGCCCATGGGGGCCGGGGCGGAATTCAAAGGGGTAATCGATGTACTCAATTCCAGGGCCTATTTTGTCCAGGGCGACGGTTCCGCACCTGAAAAAGAGGGGCCTGTCCCCCCGGAATACGAGGAGCCTGTAGCGGAACTCCGGGAAAAACTGATAGAGGCCGCCGCCGAGGGCGACGACGCCCTCATGGAAAAATACATAGAGCACGGATCGCTTGCCCCGGAAGAGATGCGCGCCGGCCTTGTCAAAGCCCTTGCGGCCGGGTCCTTTGTCCCGGCGTTCGGCGGCGCGGTTCTGAAAAATTCCGGGCTGCTCCCGCTCCTGGACTTTATCGCCGAAGTATGCCCGGATCCCCGGAATTCCAGCGACGTGGCTGTCGGCGCGGACGGCGCCCAGACCGCCGTACCCCTTGACCCGGAAAAGCCCCTCTCCGCCCTGGTGATCAGGACTGTCTACGACCAGTTTTCCGGCAAGCTGTCCTGGATCAAGATAATCACCGGAAAACTTGCCGCGGATTCGGAAGCCGCCAATGTTTCGGAAAACAAGAAGGAACGCATCGGCAAGCTCTACGTCTGCCAGGGGAAGAAGCTTGAGGAGGTAAGGGAACTTTTTGCCGGGGACGTGGGGATCGTCGCCAAGTCCGCCACGCTTAGAACCAACGACACGCTGAGCGCGGGCGATTCGGGTTCCGTTTTCCTGCCCCTGCGGCTCCCCGAGCCGGTACACGCGGTTGCGGTAAACGCGGCGGCCAAAAAAGACGACGACAAGCTGGGCGAATTCCTGGTAAGGGCCGCCGAGGAAGACAAGACTTTCCGTTACAACTACAACGCGGAAACCAAGGAAACCGTTATTTCCGGCATGGGCGAGCTGCAAATTAACATCATTCTGGACAAGATACGCGCCAACCAGAAGATCGAAATAGAGACCCATGTACCCAGGGTAGCCTACCGGGAAACTATCACCAAAAAAGCCGGGGCCGAATACACCCACAAGAAGCAGACCGGCGGCCACGGGCAATACGGCAAAGTTGTCATGGAAATAGCCCCCCTTCCCCGCGGGGAAAACTACCAGTTCGTCAACGCCATTTTCGGCGGCGCTATCCCCAGGAACTACATCCCCGGCGTGGAAAAGGGCATTGCCGAAGGGATGGCCCGTGGCACTATGGCCCAATACCCCGTCGTGGATGTGGAGGTAAAGCTTACCGACGGCAAGTACCACCCCGTAGATTCATCGGAACTTTCCTTTAAGCTTGCCGCCCGGAACGCCTTTAGGGAATCCATGCGCCAGGCCAGCCCTACCCTTCTGGAACCCATTATGAACCTTACGGTTTTTGTGGAAGAAAAATACCTGGGTGATGTCATGTCCGACCTTTCGGGAAAGCGGGGAAAGATCCTCGGCCAGGACTCGGTGGGCGGCATCGCGGAAATCCGCGCCGAAGTGCCGCAGGCCGAACTGCTGCGCTATTCCATCGACCTCCGCTCCATAACAAGCGGTACCGGCTCTTTCGGCGTGGAGTTTGACCACTACGCGCCGATTTCCGGCCGCATTGCCGAAGACGTGGTCAAGGCCGCCGAAGCCTTCCGGGTAAAAGAGGAGGAGGAATAGGCGCGGGCTTTACCCCCGTTCGGTTAGGGGCCGGTAGGGGAGGCGTTCCTGGACGCACTTGTAGGCCGGGCGTATGATCCGGCCCCCGGAGATAATCTCCTCCATGCGGTGGGCGCACCAGCCCGCGACGCGGCTTGCGGCGAAGACGGGGGTAAAGAGTTCCGGGGGTATCCCCAGCATCTTGTAGACAAAGCCGGAGTAGAAGTCGACATTGACGCACATTGATTTGTCCGAGCCTTTGATTTTCTTGAATATCTCCGGGGCAAGGCGCTCGATAAGCCGGTAAAGGTTAAATTCCCTGGTATAGCCTTTTTCCTCAGCCAGCCGGGCCGCCTTGTCCCGGAGCAGCCGGGCGCGGGGGTCTGAGATAGTGTATACCGCGTGGCCCAGGCCGTAAATCAGCCCGGAACCGTCATACGCCTCCCCCCGCAGTATCTTTTCAAGGCAGGCGCCTATTGCTTCCTCGTCCTCCCAGTCTTCCACACGGCCCATAATGTCGTTCATCATGCCCATCATCTTGATATTGGCGCCCCCGTGCTTGAAACCCTTGAGCGAGCCTATCCCCGCGCTGATTGCGGCGTAGGTGTCGGTATCGGCAGAGGAAACCAGGTGGACCGCGAAGGTTGAGTTGTTGCCGCCCCCGTGCTCCGCGTGAAGTATCAGGGCAAGGTCCAGAATTTCCGCCTCAAGGCGGGAAAATTTCCGGTCGGGCCGGATTAGGGCAAGGAAGCTTTCGGCGCAGGAACTCCGGGTGTCCGGCAGGTGGATGATAAGGCTTTCGCGGTCAAAATAATGTTTCATTGCCATGTAGGAATAGGCCACGATGGTAGGGAACCGGGCGATAAGTTCCAGGCACTGGCGCAGCACATTCTCCGGCGCGGGATTTTCCGGATCTTTGTCATAGGAGTAGAGGGTAAGTATCGAGCGGCCAAGCTTGTTCATCACATTGCGGGAGGGCAGCTTCATGATGCTGTCCTCCGCGAAGTTTCTGGGCAGGACCCGGTACTCCCCGAGAAGGGCGGAAAAACCGGCAAGCTGGCCCCGGCCGGGCAGGGCCCCGAACATAAGAAGGTAAACCGTCTCCTCAAAACCGAAACGGCCTTCCCTTTCGGCGGCGGCGGCCAGGTCCTCCACGTCGATTCCCCGGTAGTAGAGTTTGCCGTCAACCGCCGTCTTTTTTCCCCCATCCACTACATAGCCGTGGACATCCCCGATACGGGTAAGGCCGACCAGCACGCCCGTGCCGTCCGCGTTGCGGAGGCCCCTCTTTACGTTGAAGCGGTTATAGAGACCGGGATCGATAAAATCGTTCCGAACTACCTTTGATGAATAATCCTGCCCGTCTTCCATGACCGCCCCTCTGCATAAATATTCAGTATTCATAGCATAAACTGAATATTTTTACAACGCTAAAGGG
>JAIRZS010000306.1 GCA_031267115.1 Treponema sp. | reverse complement strand
ACGGCCCAGAACGACCTGATGAACATCGTGTCCCTGTTCCTCTCCCTGGGGGTGGGCAGCCAGATGACCCCGGAGAAGTTCCTGAACCCCTCGTCCCTGATCATCGTGGTCATGGGCCTGGTGGCCTTCGCCTTCGCCACCGCCGCGGGGGTGCTGGTAGCCAAGTTCATGAACGTCTTCCTGAAAGAGAAGATCAATCCCCTGATCGGTTCCGCCGGCGTGTCCGCGGTGCCCATGGCCGCCCGGGTTTCCAACAAGGTCGGCCTTGAGGAAGATCCCGGCAACTTCATCCTTATGCACGCCATGGGCCCCAACGTGGCCGGCGTTATCGGGACCGCCATAGCGGCAGGGGTAATGATAGCGGTCTACGGGGGGTAATAGTACTCCTGTTACGGGGGGGAGTGTCCCCCCCGCGGCGCACACGGTTGCGCCGCTCCCCCCTCTGCGGGGGCAACGGCCACCGCCTTTCCGCCCCCGCAACGCCCCCGGGCCTGGCGACGCAACGCCCCCGAAATTGAAATTGAAGAAAGATCTACCACGAAGTCAAATCGAACCGAAGGTTCGCAGTCGAAAAAGTTTAATAAGTAAGAAATAAGAATTCGGTGGAGAATATCAAGGTCCGCGAATGAACGCTAATTTTCGCGAATTATTCGGATATATTAGCGTTAATTCGCGTAATTTGCGGACTCTTTTCTTTTCGTCGAACCCACATTAAGAAGCATTTGTAACTATTCGGTTGCCTGTGAGTGTTAATGCGTTAGAGAACAAGAAAAGCTCTGAAATCACGTTATGACTGAATAGTTATAAGCATTTTAGCTTTTCTTCTTCTACTTCTTTGACTTATTCGACTTTGCGGTAAAATTCCAAAGCATGTTTTACGCTATAGATCCCGCCCGAAGAGTTCCGTATAGGCAAGCCGCCCGTTCCGGTGTTCGCTTTGCATAAGGCTTACGCGCCTTATGGGGGCTTCAAGCCGTACCGGGAACGGCCCGGTTTCCGTTTTCAGCCTTAGTTCCCGGCCCAGGGTGATGTGGGCGTTGAAGGGCCGCCTGTCAAAGGAAAAGGCTTCCCCGTTTTCCGGGAGGCGCGGCGGCGCGGGCCCTGCCTCGGCGATCGCCTCAATGCTTTTTACCAGTTTCGCCCGCAGTTCCAGAAGCTTTTCCAGGCCCGGGCTGCCGGGGGCGGCGCCTATGTACCAGAGTTCTTTCCAGTTGCGGCGGAAATGACCTGCCCGGTCGAAATCTACCGAAAATGGGCCGGGGGAGGGGAGGGCGGCGATAATATCCCGTATGGCCGGAACAAAGCCCGCGCCGGTTTCGCCCAGAAAGACAAGGGTAAGGTGGAGGTTGCCGGGCTGCGAAAAATTCCCCCTGGCCGCCAGTGCGCGGAGTCTTTCCTGTATTTCCAGGATGCGCCCGGTAAATTCCCCGTCAAAATTAACGGCAATAAAGAGTCGCATACTGCAATTGTAGCGGATCCGGGACAGGCATAAAACCCGCGCCCCCCGTCAGTCAGCCTGCCGGGAGACCCTTCAAAATAATCCGGAAATATGCTTTGATAACTGCAATGATGAAAAGCGACTACATCCGTAATTTTTGCATTATCGCCCATATCGATCACGGCAAGTCTACCCTGGCGGACAGGCTCATCCAGAAAGGCCGCCTGGTGGGGGACCGGGACTTTCAGAACCAGATCCTCGACAACATGGATATTGAGCGGGAAAGGGGGATCACAATCAAAAGCCAGGCGGTGACTATTCCCTATACCGCCAAAGACGGGCGCGAATACGAACTTAACCTGGTGGATACTCCGGGCCATGTTGATTTTAGCTACGAGGTGTCCAGGGCGATAAATTCCTGCGAGGGGGCGCTGCTCCTGGTAGACGCTACCCAGGGCGTGCAGGCCCAGACCCTGTCCAATATGTACCTGGCCCTGGAACACAACCTGGAAATTATCCCGGTGATAAACAAGATCGACATGCAGGCCGCCGATATTCCCGCGGCCAGGGCCCAGATTGAAAAGGACCTGGGGCTTGATCCCGCCGAGGCGGTCCCGGTTTCGGCAAAATTGGGGACCGGGGTGGATGAGCTTTTCGAGGCCATTGTGCGCCGTATCCCCGCGCCGGCGGGCGACGGCAGCGCGCCGCTCCGGGCGCTTATCTTTGACTGCCATTACGATCCCTACCGGGGGGTAATAGTACACCTGCGGCTCTTTGACGGCGCGGTAAGGAAGGGGATGAGGATACGCTTTATGTCTTCGCTTGGCGAATACGAGGTGGAAACCGTGGGTGTTTTCAAGATTGCCCTGGTGGAAACCGATTCCCTTGGCGCCGGCAGCGTGGGCTACATTATCGCCGGGGTAAAGACCGTAAGCGACGTGAGGGTAGGGGACACGGTGACCGAAGCGGAAAGGCCCTGCGGGGCGCCCCTGCCGGGTTTCCGGGAGGTAAAGCCCGTGGTCTTTTCCTCGATATACCCGGTGGATTCCAATGATTACGAGGAACTCAAGACAAGCCTTGAAAAACTAAAGCTGAACGACGCCTCGCTCGTCTATGAAAAAGATTCCTCCGCCGCGCTGGGCTTCGGCTTCCGCTGCGGCTTTCTGGGGCTGCTCCACCTTGAGGTGATTCAGGAAAGGCTTGAGCGGGAATTCGGCCAGTCCGTTATTTTTACCGCGCCTTCCGTCAAGTACAAGGTAAAGCTGCGGAACGGCGGCGATGGGATATTTGTGGACAACCCCGCCGAATACCCGGACGAGGGCCTTATCGAGGGCGCGGAAGAACCCTATATACGCGCGTCTATCATCGCCCCCTCGCAGTTTCTGGGCAATATCATAACGCTCTGTATGGAAAAGCGCGGCGTGCAAACCAACATGACTTACCTGGACGAAAAGCGCGTAGAAATGATCTTCGACATGCCGCTGGCGGAAGTCCTGTTCGATTTTTACGACCG
>JAIRZS010000267.1 GCA_031267115.1 Treponema sp. | reverse complement strand
TTGCCCAGGGCTTCGGCGTGGGGGGCGGAGAGGATGATCTCGCTCCAGTTGATCACTATCCCTTCTTTTTCCATGGCTTTCATCAGTTTGGAGAGCGCTTTTCCGGTGAAGGGGCTGGTCTTTTTGAGGAACGCGGCGCCCTTCCTGCCTACAAGGCTGGACGCGCCGGAGAGGATCTTCGCCAGGGATTCGGGCATGTTCCCGCTGAAAAGGGCGGCGCTTTCCGCCGCGACCGCCAGGTATTCGTAGCCCGGAAGCCGCATGCCGTCGTCGGTCCAGGCGTTAATTACGTCGACCCGGTGGCCCATGGATTCCATGCCTTTGGCGAGGGCGGCGGCATAACCGGGTATCCCCCCGCGGCGGGCGGGCGCGCTGATAAGGGCAATTCTCATAATGCTAATTCCTTTACTGGCACGGGCAAACCGCGCAAGGGATAGAAGTGGAAATCCTTTTGGCGCCATAGGCGGCAAAAGATTGGAACGGATAGCCCGGTCCCCGCCGCAGGCGGGGATGCGCCCAGTATCTTATAAGTTTTACCATACTGTACTAGGCCAGTCTGTAGAGATGATCGACGGACGGTTCCTTTACCAGGAGTACCGAACATTTGGCGTTTATCAGGACTTCGCGGTAGGAATTGCCCATGATGTCGCGGGTGCTCCGGTCCCGCTCCCAGCCTCCCAGGAGGATGAGGTTCGCCTTTTTTTCGTCGGCGACTTTCAGTATTTCCGTATATACCGCCCCGTGGCGTATCTCCTGTTCGATCTTTATCCCCTTGGGGCGGGCCAGCTCTCCGATATAGCTGAGATAACGGTGCCCGTTGGCCTCCAGGCTGTGCTCGTATTCCTGGCTTTCTTCCTGGATGAAGATCTTGCTCAGGGTGAGCTGCCTGATGGTGGCGGTATCTACTACGTAGACCGCCGTGAGCCGGCAGTGCTGCTGTTTCGCCAGGACTATGGCGTATTTCGCCGCCAGGATTGAGGCGTCCGAGCCGTTGATCCCTACGACGAGGTCTGAAATGATAGGTTTCATCATTCCCTTCCGGTTTTCCTCTTGAGCAGCTTGCTGGAAAAAAAGGCGTCCCGGTCCTTTTCTTCCAAAGCCGCTTCAATATAGGTTTTGGTTTCGCGGGCGGTAGGTATTACCATTTTTTCCAGGGCGTTTACCCGCCTCTGGGTCTTGCGGACCTCACGGGCAAGCCGCCACGCGATGGTCCTGACCGCCGCAAGCTCCGTAAGAATTTTAAGGAGCTGGAAGAATTCTAGCACGGTTTCGTCACATTCGGCAAATGAATTCGCGGGGGAATATTTAAGTTCCATGGAGGGGAGATGGACTTCGAGGCCCGGGAGCTTCATTCCGGCGGCGGTGACCTGCTTTTCCTGCAATTCGAAACGGTAGCTGATGTTCTTTGAAAGCCGGTCCGCCCGCTCGCGGCCTACGACGACGAGCATGCGTTTCAGGGCCGGGTACGCGGTCGCTATGCGGGCGTCCATGTCGCGTTCCAGGAGTTTTACCTGCTCGACTTTGTGCATTAGTTCCATGACCAGGATCTCGCGCTTCTGCTCAAGGAGGTCGTAGCCCTCGGTGGCTATGGCAAGCTGTTCCTTGACGCGGATGAGGTTGCTCTTGGTCGGCGCTATCTGTTCGCGGCTCATGTCCGGGCGGCGCCTCCGGAAAAGGGGTCCATGTACTTTTCGATGTACTTTTTGTTGATGCGCAGAAGGTCTTCCCTGGGGAGGCGCGCCAGTATCTTCCAGCCGAGGTCCAGGGTTTGGGCGATGCTCCGGTTTTCTGTTTCCCCCTGGGCAAGGAACTGCTGTTCGAATATTTCGCCGAATTTAAGGTAGTGTTTGTCGGAATCGGAAAGTTCCTCCTCCCCGATTATCGAGGCGAGGTTGCGTACGGACTTTACCTTTGAGTAGGCGGCGAAGAGCTGGCTTGAAACATCCTTGTGGTCCTCGCGGGTCATGCCCTCGCCTATGCCGTCTTTCATGAGGCGGGAAAGGCTGGGAAGGCCGGCCACGGGCGGGTAGACGCCGCGCTGGGTCAGTTCCCGGTCGAGCACGATTTGGCCTTCCGTGATATAGCCTGAAAGATCCGGGATGGGATGGCTTATGTCGTCGTTGGGCATGGTGAGTATCGGTATCTGGGTGATGGAGCCGGAGGAGCCGGAGATCTTGCCGGCCCTTTCGTAAAGCGAGGCCAGATCCGAGTAAAGGTAGCCCGGGTAGCCTTTGCGGCTGGGCACCTCGCCCCGGATGGAGGATACTTCCCGGAGGGCCTCGCAGTAGTTGGTCATGTCGGTCATTACGACAAGGACGTGCATATTACGGTTATACGCCAGGTATTCGGCGGCGGTAAGGGCGCAGCGGGGTGCTACGAGCCGTTCCAGGGAAGGG
This sequence comes from Treponema sp., assembly GCA_031267115.1. Classification (GTDB taxonomy): domain Bacteria; phylum Spirochaetota; class Spirochaetia; order Treponematales; family Breznakiellaceae; genus JAIRRR01. The sequence goes on along the minus strand of JAIRZS010000267.1, from coordinate 9,589 downwards.
GCGTCGGCCAGGGACAGGAACACTACTACATTGGCCAGTACGCCCGAACGCTCAAAGTCGTCAAGGAAGAAGCGGGCCACGTCGTACTTGATCCCCATGGCGCAGAAAATTACTACAAAGCGTTCCCCGTCCGGCGCCGCCCTGTCCCCGCCGCCGCCCGCCGCGCCGCTGTTTCCGGACGCGCCGATAATTGCGGCCTGGCGCACGATCTGGGCCGCCAGCTTGTTGTGGGGAAGCCCGCTGCCGGAAAAGATGGGGAGCTTCTGGCCGCGGATCAGGGTGTTCATGCCGTCGATGGCGGAAATGCCGGTCTGGATAAAGTCGCGGGGATAGGTCCGGGCGTATGGGTTTATGGGAAGGCCGTTTACGTCCAGACAGGCCGACGAGGTGATTTCGCCGTAGCCGTCTATGGGTTCGCCCAGGCCGTTGAAGATACGCCCCAGAAGGCCCGGCCCTACCCGCAGCTCCATGGGCCTGCCCAGGAATTCGACCCTGCTTCCATCGGCGGAAAGGCCGGTGTTGGTTCCGAAAATCTGGATGGCGGTCCAGTCCTCGCTCATATCGACTACCCGCCCGAGCCTGCGGCCCTCGCCGCGGTCGTAGACGGCCACTACTTCGTTGAAGCCTACGTTGCGGCTCCGCTCGGTGACAATCACCGGCCCTTCGATACGCGACAGCCCCCGGTATTCAACGCCTCGCATTACAGGCCCTCCCTTGTACGGTAGCTCCGGTCCAGCTCTTCCAGGGCCTGGCGCATGGCCCGCTCGAATTCGGCGAGGGCGTTGTCGTCCCCGTTCTTTATATCGCTTTTGAGCCGGGAAAGCCGTTCCCGGAAGGGCGCTTCGTTTTCCCCCGCGCCCAGGCCGCTTATCTTGAGGAGGGGCGCGCCCAGCTTGATACAGGCCAGGGACCGCTCGTGGAATTCCATGATAAGTTCCAGAATGCGTACCTGCTTTGCGGGGACGCAGTACATGTCTATTTCGTCAAAAGAATTCTGCTGCAAAAAGCCGTTCTTGACAATGTCCGCGGTGAGCAGTACCAGCCGCTGGTCGTCAGGAAGCGCGTCCGGCCCGATAAGGCGCACGATTTCCGACAGGCGCTGTTCTTTTTTGAGGAGATCAAGGGCGCGCTGCCGGGCTTCGGCCCACTGGGAATTTACCTTTTCCCACCAGGCCTTTAGTTCTTCGGCATACTCCGAATAGCTGTCGATCCAGCTTATGGCCGGATAGTGCCGGGCATTGGCAAGGTCCCGGTCCAGGGCCCAAAAACAGCGGATAAAACGCTTGGTGTGCTGGGTAACCGGCTCCGAGAAATCCCCGCCCGGAGGCGATACCGCCCCGATGATCGACACGGAACCTTCGCCGCCGGAGAGGGTCTTTACGCGGCCCGCCCGCTCGTAGAATTCCGCAAGCCGTGTCGGCAGGTATGCGGGGAAGCCTTCCTCGGCGGGCATTTCTTCCATGCGGCCGGAAAGCTCCCGCAGGGCCTCGGCCCAGCGGCTTGTGGAGTCGGCCATGATTGCTACGTGGAAACCCATGTCCCGGTAGAATTCCGCCAGGGTCACGCCGGTGTAGATCGACACTTCCCGCGCGGCAACCGGCATATTGCTTGTGTTGGCGATGAGTATGGTGCGCTCCATGAGGGAACGGCCCGTGCGGGGATCGGTGAGGCGCGGGAAATCGGTGAGTACATCGGTCATTTCGTTGCCGCGCTCCCCGCAGCCTATGTAGATGATGACGTCCGCGTCGCACCATTTGGCCACGGCGTGCTGGGTCATGGTCTTGCCGGTACCGAAACCGCCGGGAATGGCCGCGGTCCCGCCCTTGGAAAGCGGGAAAAACACGTCGATTACCCGCTGCCCGGTTACCAGCGGCTGATCCGGGGAAAGCCGTTCCGCGGCGGGCCTGGGGATACGCACCGGCCACCACTGGGCGACCGGTATTTCTTCTCCCGCGTCGGTTCTTGCCGCGATACTGTTAATGGTTACTTCCCCTGCGGGCAGCAGTTCCGTAATATTCCCCCCGCTTATTCCGGGGGGCGCCATGATTTTGCAGGTAATGCTTTCGGTTTCTTTTACCGTTCCCAGGACCATGCCGGGCGTGAATTTTACCTTCCCTTCTTTCGAGAGTTTTTCCGCCAGTTCCGGGTCCGGCGTAAAGGGCCACTTCTTTTCCGCAGCGAGCGGCTCGCCCCGGGAACCGGCTTCCATAAAGGCGCCCGACTGTTCGAACAGGGCCTGGAGGGGCCGCTGTATGCCGTCGTAAATTGTGCCGATAAGCCCCGGCCCCAGAAGCGCCGAAAGCGGCCTTCCGGTGGATACGGCCCCGGCCCCGATTTGGAGGCCCGTCTCGTCCTCGTAGACCTGGATCACCGCCTCGTCTTTTTCCAGCCGGATAATTTCCCCTATGATCCGCTTTTCCCCGACCTCGACTACGTCGAAGAGTCCGGCCTCGCCCAGCCCGGTGGCCCGGATGATGGGGCCGGAAATACGCCTGACCCGGCCGCTAGGCATCGAGCGCCTCCTCTCCAAGCAGGGCGGCCGCGAGTTCCCCCCGCTTTTCGGAAAGCAGGGTCTCGACTGCCGCGTCCGCGGAAACGGAAATTCTTACCGTTCCGAAATCGGCTACAATGCCGGGGAAGCTGCCTGCGCGGATGTACGCGGCATCCCCTTCTTTAAGGGTAAAGGTTTTTTCCGGGAAGGCTTTTTTGACAAGGCCGTCCGCCTCGTCCTGTGAAAGAAAGCGGTAAGCCGCCTTGAACGCGGCTTTATCGCCGGTCCCGACTTTTGCTTCCCCGGCCCTTTCGTCAAGTTCGCGGGCCAAAATGCCGAGCAGTTTTTCCCGATCAAGGCTCCTGAGATAGGAGGCGGCGGCTTCGCGAAGCAGGCGGTCTATCCTTTCCAGGGCAAGCCGGCGCCTGTCCAGCGGGAGGCGGGCCATTATTTCCGCGCGGCCTGTTTCCAGCTTTTCGTCGAAGCGCTGTTTAAGTTCGGCCATAGCCTTGCGCGTTTTCTTTTCCCACACCTTCTCCGACGCGGCCGCTTCCTCGTCGGCCGCGTTGAGGATACGCTGCGCCTTGCGCCGGGCGTCTTCGAGTATTTCCCTGTCTAAAACTTCAGTCGATTGCAACTCTTCCATAAAATTAACCTGCGGGTTTTTAACTCATTTGAGCCTGTTTCAAAAACTGAAGTTTTGGAACAGCCTCATTTTATCAAAATTTTATACATGTATCCCGACAGCTTCCCTGATGGAGTCCACTAGGGTTTTGCGGCCTTCAAGGCGGCCCATGGTGCCGGGTACCTCTACCACCAGGGGATAGCGGCCCGAAAGCTGCCATTGGGTAAGATCGTTTCCCAGCCAGTCCGCGGCTTCCTCGGTCAGGATAAGCACACGGCAGCTTTTCGCGCCGGGCAGGAAAGCGCGGGCGGTCTCGTCCCAGCCCTGGGTAACTTTGAGAAACGCGGCCCTGGTATCGTCGGGCCCCCGGGCAGACACGCCGTCAACCCCCACAAAGCGGAAAGCGGTTAAAAGCTCGGGATCGCCGATAAAAAAATAATCCATAGAAACGGCCCTGCTGCGGCGGTTCTACAGAACCAGGATGAGCAGGGCGACCAAAAAGCCCCAGAGGCAGATGCCTTCGGCAAGCCCCGCATAGGGCAGCGCTTTGCCGGACAGTTCCGGGTTTTCGCTCATTGCGCCCATTGCGGCGCTCCCTATCTGGCCGACGGCAAGGCCGCCCGCTATACACGAGATGCCTACGGCCAGGGCCGCGGCAAAATACTTCCACACCGCGTTCCCTCCGGCTGAAGCCGCCGCCCCGGTTTCCTGGGCGAACAGGAAGGAGGCGGGGAAGAACAGCGTCAGCGCCGCGAGGCTCAACAGAATTGCTACACGTTTCATTGCGATTCTCCTCTGCGGAAACGGAAAGGTTTAAATTCAATCCCGGTTTCCGTAAAAAACTTGCTAAAAAATTCATAATATTGGAGACGTACTACCTGGATGGCGACGATCATTCCCTCAAGGACAATTATAAGCGTGTTGCCCGCTATCATGATAAGCAGGGCCAGGGCAGGCCCCACCGGAAGTTCCGCGACCATTTCCGTCAGCGTAAAGATGATGAACGAAAGCACCGCGTGCGATAATGCGAAGGCCCCTACCCGCAGGAAACTCACCGTATTGGACACGTAGGTAGACGCTGTCTCCAGCACTTCCACAAAGGATTCCATGGCGAAGACCATTAACCCGTCGGGCAGGATAGGCCTTTCCCTGGCGAAAACGCGCCAGATCACCGGGCCAAAGAAAATGCAGAATACGGGGAAGAGAAGCCCCGCGAAGTCGAACCAGGCGAAATTTCCGCCCAGGATAATACGCACCGCGATTGAGACGGCGTACCAGAAAAGCAGCAGTCCCGCAAGCCCTGTCTTTGAGAAAAAGGCCTTTTCGTGTTTATGCAGCGTAACAAGATTTGCAATGTTTACCAGGAGGCCGATCGAATTTAGTACAATCCCTACCGATACCGTAAAGCCGAAAAAGTAAAAAAGCTTGGCTATGTTTCCCTTTTCGGGCATAAGGCGGAGTATCGTATGGGGAGGCTCGCCGGGAATATTAAAAACGCGCATAAAGAAGCCGGTTATTGCCTGGGTGGGAACGGCAAGCCAGCCCTCGTTGGCGAATACCTCGCCGGTTAGAAGGCCCATAACCATGGAGGAGATTCCGACCGCGATAAGCGGGGTGGAATAGCTGCGGAATTTTTTAAGCAATTTCGGCCCTTTTTTGCCGGTAAGAAGGCCCAGGAGGAAAAGCACGAAACCCTGGCCCAGATCGCCGAACATGATTCCGAAAAGGACGGCAAAGGAGACGGCCACAAAGGGAGTAGGGTCTATGGTGCCGTAAAGCGGCGCGCCGTAGGAGAAGACCACTTTTTCAAAGCCGCGCACAAAGGCCCCGTGTTCCAGGGAGACCGGCACCTTTTCCCGGCCTTCCCGTACGTCGGGGATTTCTTCGGGCAGAAAAGTCCGTATCGCGGCGCGGCCTTCGGTTATCCCCCCCAGGTTTTTCGCGATTTCCCCCACCTCGTCCGCAGGGGCCCAGCCTGAAAGCTGGTAGGCGCTGTGCGTGGAGCGCAGCTTCCCCTTGAGCCGCTCCACCTGGCTTGCCATAAGGTAAGAGCCGGTAAGCCGCCGCAGGACCGGGCCGTATTCGCCCTTAAGCCGTTTCTTCTCCTCCGCTATGCCGGCCAGAGCCGCGTCAATATTTGAAAGACGCTCTTCCAGCCCCGACAGTAATTCCGCCGGGACTCCCTTGTAGCCCTCGGGGATTGCGATAGGTGTAAATGAGTATTTTTTAAGCTCGGAATCCAGGGCGAAACGCCCTTTCCGGGAAGCGGCGGCCAGGATACGGTCCCCCGCAGCGGCGTTCTGCCCGTCTTCGTTCGCGGCAGGGCCCAGGGGGATAATCACCGCCCGGTCCCTCAGGGTTTCCCGGAGATTCGTCTGGCTTTTCGGGTCAAGGCGGCCGACCCGCAGGGTAAGGTAGGAGAGCTGGTCCAGATCGGCAAAGGGCGCGTTGAGGTTCTCAAAGGCCCTTGCCTCGGCGTGGGCCTCCTCGACCCGCCGCCTTTCCAGGCGCTGCTCGTTTTCCCGGACGTTCAGGGCGCCGGTTCCCGCGCCGATATGGCCGGTCAGGGCGTCGTCCTCTGCCGTGGGAAGGGCCGTGTCTTCCAGGGGTTCTTCGGGCAGTTCGATTCCCAGGTAGCCCGCCGAAACTTTAAGCGATTCAAGGTTATCCTGGATATGCCGGAAAACTTCGGTGTCTTCGGGGGGGGATTCGTCTGTATGGGCGGCGCCGGTTTCGTCTGAAAGATGAAGCACCGCCTTCCGCCCTAGGTATTCGATTACCCTGTCGGCGTCCCTGGCGAGTATGGTCATTTCAATCTGCTTCATCTTGCGGGGGCGTATCATAGAACCGCGCCCTCTGTTCGGACAGCTTTCATATTTTAAGCTCCAGGAGGGAGAATACTTCGCTGCTTGGGATGCCGAGGCTCAGGCCCTCTGCTATGCTGGTGAGGAGGTCCTCCTCGTATTGCTTGAGTTTGATGAAGCAGGCGGGGGTGTCGATGGAAGCCGGCCTCTTACGGAAATAGAACCGGGCCATACGGTAAAGGCGGGCGGAAGCGGCGTTCTGAAAATAGCGCGGGTCCGCGGCCCAGGCCTCGCCGGGCGATTCCCTGTTCAGGAATTCCGCGCGCCGCCATTTCCCCCAGGCTTCCCAGGTATCCAGGGGGAAGTCCAGGGAATCCAGCGCGTCTTTTGCCAGGGATTTCCCCTTCCCCTTTTCGATAATCACCAGGTGTCCTTTAACGTCTTCCGCCTCCATGCGGTAATAGGTGCGTAAGCGCAGCGCCCATACCACGTTGCGCAGGGAGATCTCTTCTTCCAGGATATTCCCAATCCCCTCCCGGTCGTGTTTCGGAAGTTTGAAGAGACTCTTCCAGAGCGCGGTATAGTAATGGCGGTCAAGCCTTGCCTGCATACGGATACTGTCTGTTTCGCCGCCCGGAACGGCGCTGTTTTCCGGAACAGCCCCCCCCGCGCCGGCCGCTTTCGGCGGGTCTTTCAGGAGGAAATCAAATTCAGTGCCTTTCAGCATGGCTTTAAGGTCCGGGTAAGCTTCGAAATGAACCGTGCCGAACCTCTCCAGGGGCGTCTGCGCCGGCGCGGCCCGCTCGCCTCCGGCAAGGGCGATCAGGGCGCTCTTGAGATCCGCGTATTCATAGGCGCGGAGCAGCCTTATCAGAAGTTCGGGGGGTTTTTTATAGACATTGACAATCGTCAGTATCTGTTTCACGGATCGGCCCAGTATCCGCCTTTCCAAATCCACAAGAAGTTCCCGTTCAGGCAGGTCATGGAAATCGCCGGGGAAAACCAGGCGGTCAAGCTCGGAAAGCCGGCCCGCGGAAGCCAATTGGGGGATACGTTTCCCCACAAAGGACTTTCCGATGATCCCGCAGGCCTTGGCATAAACATAGGCCCGCTCCCCGGTTCCCGGCATCACTAAATATCCTTCTCCGGCAGCCCGTCGCTCTCGTGGTTTTTTGCGCTGCCGGCAGCGCAAAAACCCCGGTTGTCCGGCATGCCCAGGGGGTTAAAGCCCCCGGAGTTTGCCGGAGGGGGCAGCGTCTGGCCGGCGGTTTCCCGGGGGTTTGCACGCGGAGCGCTGCAAATTCCCAGGAGATCGTCCATAAGGCGGCAAAATCCGGCATAGTCCGGCTCGTTCTTGTCCAGGCCCAGGCGGTATTCGTCAAGATGCCTGCTGTATTCTTCCCTGACCTCTTTAAGGGCGGTTTCGTAACGGCTGTCCAGAAGCGCGGCTTCCCTGGTGTATTGCTCCTCGTAGCGAGCCCTGTTTTGCTTTTCCGTTTCGGCTATGCGGCGGTCCGCCTCGGCCTGGGCGTCATCGACAAGGGATTGGGCGTCATCCTCCACATCCAGAAGGTGCCGGAGTATATCCTGATCGGAACCGCCCGCGTCAGAATCCCCCTCCGGCGGCCACGGCTCCGCATCGGTTCCGGATAATGTGTCAAGCGCCTTCTTCCCTCTGGCAATAACGGCCATAAACAACCTTCTTATAAAAAAATGAACAGAAATTGCCGGGCGGCTTCCAAAAACAGCGGTTCTAGATACTGCCGGCGCTTAGCATATCTTCATATTTCTTTATAATTTCGTAAGCGTCCAGGGCATCGGGCTGGAGGGCCAGCTCGGTATAAAACTGGGGATCGTCCAGCAGCGTAGCCAGGCGTTTTAGCAGCCGCAGATGGGTCTCGCTGTCCCTTTCCGGGGCCAGGATCAAAAAAAGGAGGTGTACAGGGTTTCCGTCCAGGGCATCGTAATCTATCCCCTTTCTGGAAATTCCCAACACCCCGCAAACCCGGTCCACCGTGTCGGTTTTGCCATGCGGAATGGCAATCCCCTTCTTGATCCCGGTAGACATCTTGGCTTCCCGCTCCTGAATAGCTTTGAGGAGCGGCTGCCGGTTTTTTGTCCCGGACACGCCGCAAAAATGATCCACCATTTCCTCAAAGGCTTCTTCTTTATCTTCCGCTTCCAAATTAACTTTTATAAATTCCGGCCGGTATACATCTTTCAGAAACATCCGAATTACTCCCAGCTTTCTCTATTCAGCAGCCGTTTCCCCTGCCGGAGCCTCTCCCTGGGGGATCGCCGGAGCCGGCGCAGCATCCTGCCCGTCGAAGATAATCTCCGGAGCCGCCCCGTCCGTCCGGGAGGCCTCGTCTTCCTGCCACCAGTCGCTTCCTGCCCCGGTATCAAGCTGCCGTCCCGCCGCTTCCACCCCGCCTGTCCCCGAAGTCCGGTTAATCAGGGCGAGACCTAGGCAGAGTACCAGAAACAGGGCGCCCAGAACCGTAGTCGTCCGGGTCAGCACATTCCCGGACCGGGACCCAAAAGCGGACCCCGATCCCCCGGCGAAGATACCGCCCAGGCTGTCCCCTTCCTCATTCTGAATCAAAACCAGCAGCACCAGCAAAACCGCCACTATAACGAAAAAAACCAGCAAAAGAACATTAAGAACACCCATTCATTAACCCCTGTCTTGCCGGTCCCGCTTTCCCGCGCAACCGGGCTGCGCAGCCGCCGGGAAACAAGCCCCCGCAGTATCCGCGTCAAATATATTATTGATTCTAGCGAAAAGAGAAATTTTGATCAATGAGGGAATTGCGGGAAATGGGGGAGCCGCGGAATCAAAAAAACAACGGAATACTTAAAAAATATGAAGGAAAATACAAAAAATCGCTCATTATCAAGGCAAACGCCCCAAAGAGGATACGATTTCCCGTCTTTGTCCCGTCCCGCCTTGCTTTCGCGCCCCCATTTTCCTGTACTACTGTTACCCATTCCGGAAATTTACCCCCGTCTCCGGCCATAAATGCGCAGAATTTTTCACTTTCCTGTTTTGGTTTTGGGCGCATCCGCGGGCCAGCCTGCCCGCGGACCGGGCTTTACGCTTGTATCTTTTTTGCCCGCGGCAAAAAAGGATACCGCTCCAATCCCTTGCGCGTCTATCCGCCGGCGGCGGATAGCAATGGAAACAGCGGCGGTCCGCGGCGCGCTGCTCAGGCTAAAGCCCTCACGCCTTTATGGTGTACAGCAGCCTTTTTTGGGCGCCGGGCGTGTACGGCATTTGTTGGGGTAACGCCCCTTGACGGGGCGCTTGTACCGCGCCCCATGCCGCAGGTACCAGATACCATAGGCGTACCAGGTACCTTTTTTTTCAAGATAAAAAATATCCGGAAATTTGGCGCCTGGCGCATATTTTGAATAAGTTCACCTAACGGGTTATGAATCTATACTTCGTTCCTTATACTTCTTTGACTGCGATCCTTCGGTTCGATTCGACTTTGTGGTAAAATTCTTCATTTCTCTTGACTATTTTTGTAGGATTGGGTATGATTTTACCGGTTTGATGTGATTTTCTGTACAATTTTAAGAAAAAGGGGGAGGTTTGGTAATATGGCGATTTTCCGGTGTTCGCGTCCGGCGGGCAAAGCTCCCCGGGGGGAAATAGTTAAAAGT
>JAIRZS010000254.1 GCA_031267115.1 Treponema sp. | reverse complement strand
AAAACTCAAAGCTGTAAAACGGCAGGGATGCCGTTTTACAGCAGCGCAAGGGATAGAAGCGGTATCCTTTTTTGCCGCAGGCAAAAAAGATACAAGCGGATAGCCCGGTCCGCGGGCCGTCTTGCCCTATGGGCAGGTTGGCCCGCGGATGCGCCCGTAATTACTGCATCGCGGAAAGTTCCTGGCGGGCGCGGCGCTGTACCGCCAGGGAGCGCTGATCGCTTTGCAGGGCTACCAGCAGCCTCGCGCCGGTATCGCTGAGGGGGGGGCCGGAGAAACGGCAGAGGGCGCCGATGGCCGAAGCGACGGCAAGGAGGGTCTGGTCGTCCTGCGAACGGCCCGGCGGGTAGATTAGGCCGGTAAAGGCGCGGAGGGCTGTTCCCTCGGGATCCACCCCGATACGGCCAATCGCGGACGCGGCGGCGGCCCTTACCGCCGGCTCCGGGTCTGCGGAACAGATTTGCGCGAGAAAGGGGATGGTTTCCCTAGAGCCTATATGGCCGAGAAGCCTGAGGGCCTCGACGCGGTAGTAGAGGGCCAGAGGGGCGCTGCCGGGTTCCCGGGGGAGGGTGTTCCGCCTCAGGTTTGTGGCGATTTCCATAAGGTAGGCGGTGGTCAGGCGTTCCTGTTCCCCGGTAGCGCCGGCCCTGGCGCGTCTGTTTATTTCTTTCAAATCCTGACCTATATCGGCTTCGTCAAAAACATAGGGGTACTGTTCCAGCGACGGAAGCCTGGGATCGGCGGTGCCGTAGCTTTTCCGCGTCCGGGCCCCCGCGCTTCTCTGGGCGGGCCTCCTCTTTTCTTCCGGGCGGAAGGCGTAGAGTATCCAGTCGTTTCCCCCGGCGTAAAGGGTCTCGTCTTCGTCCAGGGCCGGCAGGGCCGCGATATTCCGCAGGTTAAACGAAAGGATCCTTTCCCCGCTTTCGGAAAAGCCGGTAATCCCGGTTTTCGACAGCACGTAGATTCCCTGTTCGTGGTAAACAAGCTTTGCCTCCGCGCTGCCCGCGTTTCCGGCGTGGGTTTCGGCCGACCAGAGAATGTCCGGCCCGCGCCCCCGGTCGCTTTCCCCGCCGATAAAGACAAGCCTTCCGCCGGCAAGCATTACCGCCGCCCGGTTCCCCCGGCTTATACCCGCGGCAGGGGTTCCCCCGATATTGGAAAGGATCTCCGCCCTTACCGCGCCGGACGCCGCGTCCCAGCTGCCCGGCAGGAGTACGGCGCTCCCCTCGCTGTAGAGGAGGAGCAGCGCCCGCCCTTCCAGGGGAAGGGCCATCTTAAGGGCCGGGAGGGGTTTCCGGGCGGGGCTTTCCCTCTGCCTCCTGCGGCCGGAGCCGCCCGCTCTCCGGGGGGGGCTGCTTTCATCTTCCTCCCCGAAAATTGATTCGGGCGGAAGCTCCCGGACGGCAATTTTCCCGAAAGCGTTCCCTTCAAGTACGGTTCCGTTTTCAAGCAGCATGGTAAAGCCGCCGCCGCTGTCCATAACGGGGCCAAAGCCAATGGGCGATTCCAGGCTTTTTGTCCAAAGGGGGTAGCCCGCGGCGTTGAAGCAGTAAATGTGTTTTGCGGTAAAAAGAAACACCCTTCCGTCCCAGCCCGAGATTACCGGGGCGGCAAGCGGTTCTTCCAGTTTCCGCCGCCAAAGCTCCCGGCCGGCGCGGTTTATCGCGATAAGAATGCCGGTATTCCTGCATATATAGGTAGTGCCGTCCGGGGACCGGCCAAGATAGGGGCTGAGCCGCCCGTAGGCGCTGAAAGTCCAGAGGTGGTTTCCCAGGGTGCTGTAGGAACGGAGGGTCCCCCCGTCGCTTACCACGGTAATAAGGCCCGCCTCTATCAGGGGGGGGCCGATCATGGTCCCGTCCATGGCCTGGCGCCAGAGCGGCGTCAGGGACCGGGCGCTTTCCCGTCCCGCAGCGGAATTGTCTCTCGCGGGAAGATACTGAAGGGCGCAGAATAACAGGCAGATGCCGGCGGCCCTCAATGGGTGAAATGTCATTTTTCCCTCGTCAGTACCGACAGACTCTCAATATGAGCGGTCTGGGGGTAAAAATCATAAAACGCGAGGGATTCCAGCCTGTACCCCCCGTTTGCCAGTACCTTGCAGTCACGGGCCAGGGACGCGGGATCGCAGGAAACATAGGCCAGTACCGGCGGCCCGTTCCCGGCCAGATATTCCCGGATCAGGCGCGAAAGCCCCCGCCTTGGCGGATCGACTACCGCGAAACCGTAGCCGCCCGGCTTTCCGCGCAGGATTTCCCGTACCCAGTCGTCATCTTTCCCGGCAAAATACCGGCGGCCCCTGCCTCCGGTATTTTGCCGCGCCAGGCCCAGGGCCGTTCTGTTTTCCTCGACAAGATCGAGCCGTTCGAACCTGTCCTGCAAAAACACGGCAAAGGTTCCCACCCCGCAGTAAATGTCCGCCGCCGGCAGCCGGGGGTCCGCCTTTTCGGACGCGGAAAGCAGGCCGGGGATAAGTTTTTCGAGCATCACCGAGTTGCTCTGAAAAAACAGCCCCGCGTCCGCTGTTATCTCCCGGTCCAAAACCGGGATACGCCCCCGGCCCGGGTATCGCGGAATTCCAGATAAAACGCCGTCATCTTCCATTATAATGCCGCCCGTATTTTCCGGGGCGCTTCCGGGGGCGTTTTTTCGCGGGCCGCCGCAACTCTCGCAAAGGAGGATATCCCCCCGCGCGTAAAGCGCGAACTGGCCGGGGTCTGACCCCTCTTCCCGGCTGTTTTTCAGAAAATCGCGTATACGGCCGACGGCGACCGGGCAGTCCCCCGCCGGGACAATTTCCCCGCTTTTTCTGCCCCTGAACCCTATTTTCCCGGATTCAGGGTCCCGGTGGAGCCGGACCCGGTTCCGGTAGGCGTAGGGCGGGGAGGGGACAATCCTGATCTCCGGCAAAGCATCGAAGCCGCCGATGCGGGCAAGCGCGTCTTTCAGAATGGCCGCTTTTTCAGCAAGCTGGGCTCCGTATTCCAGATGCTGGAGGGAACAGCCCCCGCAGAGGCCGTAAGAGGGACAGGGCGGGGTAACGCGGCTGGGGGAAGCCTCCTCGATACCGGCCAGTTCCGCTTCGGCCCAGTTTTTATGGAGGGATCTGATCCGGACGCGGGCCAGATCGCCGGGCGCGGTAAAGCCGGTAAAAACCGCCATACTCCCGTCTGCAGCCGGGCGGCCCGGTCCGCCGGGTACGGGAATACGGGCGACCCCCGCGCCCCCCGAGGCGATTCGTTCTATCCGGACGGTAAAAAGCCCGTTAGCCGTCATTGCAAAAAATACCCGGTTTAGCGTAGAATATGCCCATGGATGACTCAAATATAGCGGAAGGCGCGGGGGAGATCAAAGCCACGGAGGAGTGGTTTGAATCCGGGGGCGGGACCAAGCTTTTCCTGCGGCGCTGGACTAAAGAGCGCGGGATTAGGGCCGTTCTTCATATTGTACACGGTATGGCGGAACATACGCTCCGTTACGATAGATTTGCCCGGCGGCTTTGCGGCGAAGGCGTCGAGGTATGGGCCGCCGATCAGCGGGGCCACGGGAAGACCGCCGATCTTTCGGTGAACAAGGCGGGAAAGGGCGGGCTTCTGGGGCACTGCGATGACGTAAACGGGATACCCGCGATACAGGACGATATAGGCCGGATTAACCGGGCCATTAAAGAAGCCCGCCCGGGTCTGCCCCTCTTTTTGATGGGCCATTCCTGGGGGTCTTTTTTGGCCCAGTACTACATAGAAGACGAAGGCGCCGCCTCCGGGGAGTCCGGGGCCGCCGGTATCCAGGGCTGCATTCTCTCCGGGACACGGGGGCCGGACGGCCTTAAAATCAGGGCCGGGGCGCAGGTACTGGCCCTCATCTCCGCGCTTGCGGGCCCCCGCCGGGGATCGCGTCTGTCGCGCGCGCTTTCCGACGGCCCTTTCAACAAGGCGTTCAGGCCGAACCGCACCCCGTTTGACTGGCTTTCCCGTGACGAAAAAGAAGTGGACGCCTATGCCGCGGACCCGGCAAGCGGGATGCTCTGTTCCGCGGCTTTCTACCGGGATCTTGGGGCGCTGCTCGATGAAATCCACCGGAAGGATCGCATGGCGGCCATCAGGAAAGATCTTCCGGTTTACGTGTTTGCCGGCAATTCGGATCCGGTGGGCGACATGGGGAACAGCCCGACCGCTTTGGTTGACGCGTACCGTTCCCTGGAGATAAAGGACCTTGATTTCGTGCTATACCCCGGGGCAAGGCACGAGATGCTGAACGAAACCAACCGGGAAGAGGCGACCGGCGATCTTATCGCCTGGCTGAACAAGCATATTGTCGCGCCATATTAATCGGGGCCGCCGGGGTCTGACCCCGCGTGTCGGCTTCTTTGCCGGGCCCTGGAGGGGTTTTCTTGCGTATCCGCTATACAACACGTGAAGACGGCAAGCCGGTCAGAAAGGCGAATATCTACACCCGCGAGGAACACGGCATCAATTTTGCCGATGTGGACAAGGACGCGGTGTACATAGTGGAAAGGCTGCGCGCCAACGGCTACGAAACCTATATTGTCGGGGGCGCCGTCCGGGATCTCATCCTGAAAAAACGACCCAAGGATTTTGATATCGTAAGCGCGGCAAGCCCGGCGCGGATCAAGAGGATATTCCGCAACGCCCGGATCATAGGCCGCCGCTTCCGGCTGGTGCATGTGTATTTCGGGCCCAGGATATTCGAGGTTTCCACTTTCCGCTCGCTGAAGGACGGGACCACGAGCAACACGTTCGGCACTATCGAGGAGGACGTGCTCCGCCGCGATTTTTCGCTCAACGCCCTTTTCTACGATCCCCTGAAACAGGAAGTGGCGGACTATGTGGGCGGCATGAAGGACATAAAGGAAAAGCGCATACGGCCCATCATCCCGCTCAAGGTGATCTTTCAGGACGATCCGGTACGCATGATCCGCGCCGTAAAATACGCGGCCGCCGCGGGCTTTGCCCTGCCCCTGTCCCTCCGCTGGAAAATCCGGCGGCAGTCCGTCCTGCTCGCCCCGGTTTCCCCCTCCCGCCTTACCGAGGAGATCATGAAGATCATCCACACCCCGGCCGCCGCGGAAATTGTCGAAAGCCTGGAAACCCAGGGCCTTTACGTTTACCTCCAGCCGAATGCCTCCCGCCTGATGCGCGACGCCGGCTTCCGCGCCCGTTACCTGAAAAGTTTTGCTGCTTTGCGGGAAAAGGCCGGGGAAGCCGACCCCCCCGGGTGGAACCTCGCCGCCCTGATACGCGATTACCTTGAAGATTACCTGGACTGGGATGCGGGAGTGCATGAAAATTACCGGAACGCCTTTATCGCCGCGAGGAAATTCGTGCTTCCCATGAACCCCCCCCGCGTCGAGCTTGACCGCGCCGTGCGCCTCCTCTTTTCCGAGCACGGGATCACCGTGAAAAAGATCCGGCTTTTCGAGCGGGGGAAACTCGTTTTCCGCAACGCCGGGGAAGATGAAAAAAACGATATACCGCCCGAAAGGCCGGCAGGGGCTGAAACCGCCGCGCCCAAGAAGAAGCGGCACAGAAGGCCCCGGCGCAGAAATCCCGCGCCCGCCACCCCGCCTGCACCGCAAGCCGGGGAATGAATTTTTGGGGGGCCTGTTACCGGGCGGCGGGCGCAACCCAAAGGGCCGCCGTCCAGCCCCCCTGCGCCGGAGCCTCCTCCCCGGCCTCCGCCGGGTGCGGGGTCTCCGGCTACCCCCGCATATTAAAAACAGTGCCGGCAGCAGTTTAGCGCCCCTATTTTACCGCAAAGTCGAATCGAACCAAAGGTTCGAAGTTAAAGAAGTAGAATAAGGTAAAGAATTCAGGTAACGCTACGCTGTTCGCGGGGTTCGTGTGGTTAGTGGTTAAAGTTCTTCAAATTTTGTAAGTATAACGCCTATGGCGCCAGGCACCAACCACGCGCAAGGGATTGGAGGGGTTTAGCCACGGCGCGGAGCGCCGGGGCCGGAGCGATAGCGCAGCCCCGGAAAGCCCGGTTTCCGGCGCAAAGCGCCGGAAATGCGCCAGTTAAAAAAACACCGCAAGGCCAAATCGAAGCGAAAGTTCGCAGTCAAAAAAGGATGTCAAAAAAGGACCTGAGAGCAAAAACTTATTCGACTTTTTCGACTTAGTGGTAAAAATTCTCCATAATTATACACACTGCGGCCCCCGCTTGTTTTTTTCTCCCGCTTCATGGATAATCGCATCATGCGGCGCAAAGACAGGGAAATTACCGGCACGGAAGAACTGCTCGCGATTATCAGGGCGAACAAGGTATGCCGGCTGGGAATGACGGACGATGACCAGCCCTATGTAGTACCCCTCAATTACGGGTTCGAATTCGACTCCGGCGGGCTTGTACTTTACTTCCACGGGGCGGGCGAGGGGAAAAAGATCGGCATTCTGAAAAAAAACAGCCGGGTGTGTTTCGAGATTGACGGGGAACACGGGCTTGACGCTGCCGGGGAAAAAGCCGCCTGCGCATACGGCTTCTACTTTGCCAGCGTCATCGGCTTTGGGAACGCCTGTTTCATTGACGGCGAGGCGGAGAAGGCCCGCGCGCTCGGCTTCCTCATGAAGCACCAAACCGGTGAGGACCGGGAATTCGGCTTTGCCCCGGAACATCTGCGGGCGGTAACGGTATTCAAGGTAAAGGCCCTTTCCTTTACCGGGAAACGCCGCGCCCCGCCGCCGGAGAGGCCCCCGCTGTCCGGTTAAGACCCCCGCGCCCGCAGGCATCGCGGCGGACGGCTTTAACTTCCTTCCGTTTTCGGCTATACTGCTTCCATGACTCCCCTGATTAAAGAAATTTTACGCCTTCCCCCGGATTCGCGGGAAGTTACGATCCGCGGCTGGGTACGGACCAAACGGGAACTTAAAAACATCACCTTCCTGGAAGTAAACGACGGCTCCTGCATGGCCGGTATCCAATGCGCCTTCGCGCTTTCCCCGGACGGCGGATGCGGGGAAAACCAAAAGACGCTCGCCGCGATCAGCACCGGCGCTTCGGTGGAAGTGCTGGGAAAGCTTGTGCCTTCGCCGGCGTCAGGCCAGCCGGTGGAAGTGGCCGCCTCTTCCGCCGCCCTTGTCGGGGAAGCGCCCGGTACGGCGGACGACGCGGCGGGCGGGCCTTCTTACCCGCTGCAAAAAAAACGCCATTCCATGGAATTTCTGCGGGAAATTCCCCATCTAAGGCCCAGAACCAACACATTCGGCGCTGTCGCCAGGGTACGGAGCCGCGTCGCCTTCGCTGTCCACGAATTTTTCCAGGAAAGGGGCTACCAGTACATCCACACGCCCATCATTACCGCGAGCGACGCGGAGGGGGCGGGGTCCATGTTCCAGGTAACAACGCTGGACCTGGCGGCCCTAGCGCGTTCCGGCGGGGAAGTCGATTATTCCAAAGATTTTTTCGGTAAAAAGACGGGGCTTACCGTATCGGGACAGCTTGAGGCGGAGACCTACGCCGCCGCCCTTTCCCGGGTCTACACCTTCGGCCCAACCTTCCGCGCCGAAAATTCAAACACCACCCGCCATCTCGCGGAATTCTGGATGATAGAGCCTGAAACGGCTTTTACGCGCCTGGAAGGCAACATGGATCTGGCGGAGGACTTCCTTAAATTTATTTTTGATAAAGCCCTGAACGAATGCGGGGCGGAACTTGAATTCTTCGATGCCCATATACAAAAGGGCATAATCGAAACGCTGCGGCAGGTAGTAGAATCCCGTTTTTCAAGGATATCCTATACCGACGCGATAAAGGAACTTGAAAAGGCGGGGACCGCGGGGGCGTCGTTTGAATTTAAGCCCTACTGGGGCTGCGATCTCCAGAGCGAGCACGAAAAGTACCTTACCGGAACCGCCGCGAAAGGCCCGGTGATCGTCGCCGACTATCCGGCGGAGATCAAAGCCTTCTACATGAAACAGAACGACGACGGCAAAACGGTCCGCGCCATGGACGTGCTGGTTCCCCGCCTGGGGGAAATTATCGGCGGGTCCGAACGGGAAGAAAACCTCGGCCGCCTCGAAAGCCGGATGAGGGAACTCGGTATGAACTGCGCGGACTACGGCTGGTATCTCGATCTCCGCCGTTTCGGCACGGTCCCCCATTCGGGATTCGGCCTGGGTTTCGAGCGCCTTATCCAGTACATTACCGGCATGGCCAATATCCGCGATGTCATTCCTTTTCCCCGGGCGGCCGGCCAGGCAGGCTTCTAACAGTGGCGCTGCTTGCCCTCGCTTTTTTCCTTTTCTTTTCCCTGTCCGGCCTTCTCGCCCAGGAAACGCCTGCCGCCGGGGACATAATTACCGCCTCGGCGGAAAACGCCCCGGTCCTTGGTTCCAGGGCGGCGGCAATGATCGACGCGGAGACCGGGGCGCTGCTCTACGCGAAAAACCCGGACGAGCTTATACCGCCCGCCTCCCTTACAAAACTCATGACCATCCATGTGGCCCTAAAGGCCGCGGCGGCGGAAAACGCCTCGCTCGATGACACGGTGGAACTTCCCCGGCAAAGCTGGGCCATAAACCAGCCCCCGCGTTCCAGCCTGATGTTCCTCGCTGCGGGGCAGCGGGTCACTATAAGGGAACTTCTCCTGGGGCTTGCCGTCCCCTCGGGAAACGACGCGGCGGTCGCGGTGGCCCTGCGTTTCGCCCCGTCGGTAGAGGCCTTTGCCGGGAAAATGAACGAGGAGGCCCGCTCGCTGGGCCTTGAAAAAACCCTGTTTGTAGAGCCTTCCGGAATTTCCGAATACAACTTTACTACCGCAATGGAGTTCGCGATCTTCTGCCGCGAATATATCAGGATGCACCCGGAAACCCTCGCGGAATATCATTCGGCGCCGGAGTTCGCCTACCCCAAAGCCGAAAATGTCGCCGAGGCGTACCGGGCAAACCCCGGCACTATCGCCCAGCGGAACCACAACAGGCTCCTCGACGCCGTTCTTCCGGACGGCCGGAAAAACACAAACGCGGTCGAGGGCGTTGACGGCCTTAAAACCGGGTACATAGACGAGGCGGGTTACAATATCGCCCTTACCGCCGCGCGGGGGGGGACAAGGCTTATCGCGGTGATTCTGGGCGCTCCGGCAAGCCCCCGGGGGGAACGGATACGGGACGAGGACGGGAAGAATCTTCTGAACTGGGGTTTTGCCAATTTCAGGACCCTGCGCCCCGTCCTTGCGGAAATGGAGCCGCTGCGGGTCTGGAAGGGCAAAACCAATTATACCGGCTGCGCGCCGGGCGAAAGTTTGAATTTCACCGCCAGGGCGGGCAGGGGCGAAGGATTGCGCTGGGCGGGAGAGTACGCCGATCCCCTCAGCGCCCCGCTTCCCCGGGGAAGCGAAGTGGGGGCGCTTGTCTTTTCGGACAGCCTCGGCGAACTCAGGCGCGTGCCGGTTGTTACAACGGAAAATGTGGAACAAGGCGGCTTCTTCAAGAGGCTTAT
>JAIRZS010000249.1 GCA_031267115.1 Treponema sp. | reverse complement strand
AGGGGCGTCAGCCGCGCAAGGGATTGGAACCAAAAACCCTAACGGGTTTTTGGTTTCCGGAGTTTGGGGCTTTGCCCCAAACTCCACAGCTGCCTGGTCTCCGCGCAAGGGATTGGAGGGGTTTAGCCACGGCGCGGAGCGGCGGGGCCGGAGCGGGGCCGCTATGGCGGACACGCGCAGCCCCGGAAAGCCCGGTCCTGCCGCGCAGGCGGCAGGATGCGCCCAAAATATCGAAGAAAATGAAAAATCTGCGCGCTTAGCCCGGTATCTTTCCGTTAATGCCTGTATTTTTATGCTGGTATTTTTCCTTTTTTTGTAGTATCCTATGGGAAAGCGCGTGTGGGCGCGGAAATTTTAAGCGAGGAGCTGGTGATGGAAAAACTTCGAATGGGTGTTTTGGGCTGTTCGGCCCACTATTCATTGAGGATTGCCGCGAGTCTGCGGGAATCGCTTCTGGTAGAACCTTACGCGGTGGCGTCCCGGGACGAGGCAAAGGCGCGGAAATACGCGGAAGACTGGGATTTTCCCCGGTGGTACGGCTCTTATGACGCGCTGCTCGCGGATCCCCAGGTGGATTTTGTCTACTGCCCCCTGCCGAATCACCTTCATCTTGAATATATTAAAAAGTCGGCCGACGCGGGAAAGCCTATACTTTGCGAAAAGCCTCTGGGCCTTAACGCGGGCCAGGCGGCGGAAGCGGCTGAATACTGCCATAAAAAGCAGGTCCCCGTGATGGAGGCCTTTATGTACCGTTTCCACCCCCAATGGCGGCTGGCAAAGGATATTGTCCGCTCCGGCGAACTGGGGTCTGTGCTGACCACGAACGGGATTTTTTCCTACAACCTTAAAGATCCCGCCAATATCAGGAATATCAGGGAAGCCGGGGGCGGCGGTATTCTTGATATTGGGTGCTATACTGTTTCCTCGGCCCGTTTTCTTATGGGAGGCGAGCCGGAACGGGTGCTGGCCAGCTATATCCGGGACCCTGCCTTCAAGACGGATATTCTCGGCTCGGCCCTGCTTGATTTCGGCGGCGGCCGGGTGTCTACTTTTACCATCGGCACCCAGTTTTTCCCCTACCAGCGGGTTACCGCGCTGGGAACCGGGGGCAGCCTTTCTATACAGGTACCCTTTAACATGTTCGCCGATATTCCGGGCAGGGTAACGGTCTGTACTGATCTGGGGGAACGGGTGATCGAAACCGAGATTGTAAGCCAGTACCTGCTGGAATTTGACGCCTTTGCCGCCGCGCTTATCGGCAAGAGGGATATTCCCACGCCGGTAAGCGACGCTGTCGCGAATATGGCGGTCCTTGACGCCCTGTTCGCCTCCGGGGAATCCGGAAAATGGGAACAGGTTAAGCGGTATTAGGGGATCCTGAAGGTATATGGAAGTACATATTTATACGGACGGCGGCTGTTCCGGCAATCCGGGGCCGGGGGGATGGGCTTACATTATACTCCGGCAGCGCGGGGGGCAGGGCGGGGCGAGAGGGGTGTCCCGGAAGGCCGCGGACGGGCCGGAGATACTTGTTGAAAAATGCGGGGGAACGCGGCATACGACCAACAACCGGATGGAACTGACCGCGGCGCTTTTCGCCCTGGATATGCTGAGGAAGCTCAATATCGCCCCCAAAACGGTGGTTGTGTTTACGGATTCCCAGTATGTCCAGAAGGGGATGACCGAATGGCTCCCCGCCTGGAAGGAAAAGAACTGGATAAACAGCGACAAGCAGCCGGTTAAAAACCAGGATCTCTGGATGAAGCTGGACGAGCTGGCCCCCCTCTTCCCTCTCCGGTGGAACTGGGTCAAGGGCCACGGCGGGAACGAATTCAACGAGCGCTGCGATGCCCTGACCCAGAAGGCTATAGGGCGGGTTAGATAGCGGCGCGTTTCCGCAGGAGGGCGGCGGCTATTTCGGCGAAGCCTTCGCCGCATTCACGCGAGGCGGCGAAGGCAGGGCTGTGCCTGATGAGGGCGGTATAGCGCCTGATGTTGGCGACGGCGCAGGCCAGCGGAAAGCGGGCGAACATCGGCTCGTCGTTCGGGGAATCCCCTACAAAAACAACTTCCCGGTCTCCCGCGCCCTGTTGCCAGCCGAAACGGCTTGAAAGGAAACGTTCCGCCATGGGAAGTTTGTCGTAGGCGCCCATCCAGATATTGACATGTATCGAAGATACCCTGGCCCTGGCGCCTTCGGCCTCCGCGATAAGGCGGATCCTTTCTGCGGCGTCCAGGGAGAGGACGGGTTCTTCCTCGGCAAAATCAACGGCAAGGTCAAAGAGGCGGGCAAACTGATCTTTGGCGGCCCTGGCCCCCGGGACTTCTTCAAGGACGCGGCGGAGTATGCGTTCCAAGACGGGATGGGTATTGCGTACCGCGCCGGGGTAGAAGTCCTGCCGCAGGAGGGGCCTATCGCCCCGCTCTTCCCAAAAGGCCAGGGCGCCGTTTTCGCCGATTACGCCGTCCACGGGCCATTCGCGGGCGATCAGATCGCACCAGCCCGCGGGACGGCCGGTAACCGGCACAAGCTTTAACCCGGCGCGGCGGAGATCCCACAGCGCCTGGTACGAGGCGGCCAGAAGCTTGCCTTCGCGGGTAAGGGTGTCGTCAATATCCATGAGAATATAGCGGACGCCCTGCGCGTCGGAGGGCATCATTTCTTCAATGGGGACCATGTAACGGAAAAACCTTTGTAACTAGAGCCTGTTCCAAAACCCGGTTGGTTTTGGCCAGGCTCTTGGAAAAACCGGTCAAAAGCCCGGTTTTTCCCTTCATCTAAGGAAGCTGTTCCAAAAACTGAAGTTTTGGAACAGCCTCACTATTCAGTCGGGGGGCTAAAGCCCCCACTCCGCAAAATATCCGGCCGCTTCCGGGCAGCCGGCAAATTTCTGTACGGGCCTATTTTTCTTCCCGGATGATGATTTCCCGGAAACCGGCGTAACCCAGGAGGCGGGCGACTTCGGGCATGTCACGGGCGCGGACGCCGGAAAGCACTACCCGGTACATTTCCCCGTACCGCTCGTAGGCCGGTGTAAAGCCAAGGATTACCAGGTGATCAAAGGCCTCGCGGGCATTGGCCGTGCTCTTGTACGCGCCAACCTGGACCCGGTAGACATGGTAGCTGTTGGCCGGGGGCATGGCGGGCTTGACCGTAGCGGCGGGCAGGCCGTAGTTAGGCTCCCATTCAAGAGCCGGCCCCGGGGTTACCCTTTGCGGGGGCTGGGTCTGCCTGGGCGCCGCCCGGGCGGTCTGCCGGGGCGCCCTCGGCTCTTCCTCAGGCTCGGCGGCTACAAAAGCCGGAGCCGGGGCCGCAGGGGCGGCCTGCACTACCGGAGCAGGGGCCGGAGCCGCAGCTACCGGGGCCGGGGCCGCTGTTTGGGGGATGGTCGCGTAAGTATAGGTAGGCGCTCCGCTGTTCATTCCCGGGGGAGTTGTGTATATGGGGACAACCATTATATTGGGCGTCTGGGATGTCGAATTTTGCGGCGGGGAAGCGGCGGCCGGAGGCGCTACCACAGTCGGCCCCATCATGGTGGGGGAGCTGGTGGGCGAAGTTGTGGGCGCGGTATTCGGCGCGTTTGTCGTAACCGGCGCGGTCGTGGTATTGGGAGCCGGGGACACTATCGGCGTGGAAGTAGCGGTATACGGCGTATTTGCGGTATTCGGAGTATTCGCGGTATTCGGAGTATTGGCCGTATTCGGCGCGGTTGTAGGCGCGGTATTCGGGGCCGAAGCCATAGTCGGGGCGGTCGTCGGCAGGGCGGCGATTATAGGCGACGCGCCGCCAGGAGCAGCCGGCGATGGGGCCGGAGCCGGGGACGGGGTCACAACCGGCTGGGGCTGGGACTGGACTATGGGCTGGGGTATAGGCTGAGGCTCCGGCTGGGGCGCGGGTTCCGGCGCGGGCTTAGGTTCCGGTTCGGGTTCAGGCTCCCTCGGCTGGGGCTGCGGCTGGGGTTCCGGCTCAGGCGCCAGCACGGGGGCCGGCTCAGGTTCAGGTTCCGGCTCGGGTTCAGGCTCCGGCGCCGGTTCAGGCACAACTACCGGCTCCGGCTCCGGTTCGGGCTCGGGGGCCGGCTCTTCGGGCGGGGGCGGCGGCGGCGTCACATCGCGCTGGGCGGGCCGCCTGTTTTCGATAACTTCAATGGCAACGGGGGTAGTACCCTCGCCCATGCCCAGGCTTTGCGCGGCAGCGGCGGAAAGGTCTATAATGCGGCTTTCCGACGCGGGGACACGGCCGGCTACGGTAACAATAACCTGCTGGCCGTTTTGCTGGTTGGTAACCCTAAGCTGGGTACC
>JAIRZS010000234.1 GCA_031267115.1 Treponema sp. | reverse complement strand
GCTAGTATTGTCACCCCTGGAATTTAGATAAACTTTAATTACTTTTGTAGTTCGATTTATATAATTTGCCACTTCATAAATTTTCTCCTTTTCTGCCAACGATTCTACTTCCCAAAAATTTGGGTATACCATTCTAAATGATTCTAGATCATTTTCATCAACAGAAATATAAAATGTACCTCCCTCAGCCTTAAAAACAACGTCACCATCTGAATCGATATTTGGTTGATAGCCTTCTTCCCCAAGATAAGAGACATACATATCCTGTAACTGTTTTTTTTGACACCTGTGCATCCAAAGCAATAGCCAAAATTAGAATCAATCCGAAGAAAATAACAATTTTCTTTTCTGTCATAAAATTTGCCATAAATGCCTCCTTCAATTCATTACGATTGTAATACAATTTAAATTTTAAGTCAATATGTTTTTCGATTTTTTACAATAATTTTTGTCCAAATGTCGCATAACACATTAGTATGCGCAATTAAATTATCTGGAGTTTGCCGCAGGCAGGCCGGCATGGATGCGCGCCATGGATGGCGCTGTTTCCATTGCTATCCGCCAATGGCGGATAGCAGGGAGTTTGCCGTAGGTAAACTCCGAGGCAAAAAATCGCCACGGAGGGCGATTTTTTGCCCGCGCAAGGGATTGAAGCGGTATCCTTTTTTGCCGTGGGCAAAAAAGATACAAGCGTAAAGCCCGGTCCGCGGGCCGTTCTGCCCGCAGGGCAGGACAGCCCGCGGATGCGCCCAAAGTAAAAATATGCTTTTGCCCTGCCTGCCAAGACCGCGCGCCTTCCCGCGAATTCCCCCTATAAGGGCCGCGAATTCAGGAGGGCGAAGCTTTTCTTGTTGTCCCTGTACAGGGCCTTGAATACCTGGTAATTCCGGTCGTGGACAGGTTTGTTTTCCCGGGCCGGGGTATAGACGGTGTAGGGGGGGAGCAGGGTTTTGGAATCTTCGATGGAAGGTATCCTGCCCAGGCCCGCGGCAATTACTATGGCCGCGCCGAAAGAGCCGGAATTCTGGGGGTTGGGCAGGACCAGGACTTTGCGGCCCAGGACGTCCGCGAGGATCTGGCAGATTACCGGTGACAGGGCGCCGCCGCCGGAAACCATGACGCTGTCCGAAATTTTTACCCGCTTTTCTTCCGCCTCCAGCGCCAGGCGGCAGTGGTAGCAGATGCCTTCGATGACGGCCCGGATGAGGGCGGACTTGCCTGTGTCCAGGCCGATGTTGAAAAATATCCCCCGGGCGTCGGGGTCCTCGAAGGGGCAGCGGTTGCCGTGAAGCCACGGGGTAAAAATGACGCCCCGGCTTCCCGCGGGGACACGGCCCACCACCTCGCAGAGGTAATCGTAGAGGCTCAGGTAGACGCTTTCAAGGGATTCGGTGACGTTCTTTTTTTCGAGGTAGATCCCGATTTCGTCCAGGGCAAGGTGGTCTTTGACCCACTCAAGGCACTTTGCGGCGGTCTCGATCTCCGCAAAATAATGGTAGCGGCCAGGCTGCGGCCCGATAATGGACGCGATCCGGGAATTTATATCCAGAATCTGCCTGCCTATAAGGGTGGATACCCAGCCCGAGGTTCCAAGGTAAATGTAGGTCTCCCCCAGCTCGGTGGCGCCGGTCCCGACCCCGATGAGTACCGCGTCACCTCCCCCCCCGTATACAAGCGCGCCCGCCTTGAGGCCCAATTCTTCCGCGGCCCGGCCCCCGATACAGCCCGCGGAATCGCTGGATTTTATGAGGGGCGGCAGATGGTCAGGGTTTACCCCGAGCATTTTACAGATCGGGCGGCACCAGCCCTGCCTGCCGGGACGCACATCGTACAGCATGGTGGCATAGGCGGAATCAAGTGTCATGCACATATTTCCCGTCATGCGGGCGATAAGGTATTCCTTGGCGTCCAGCCATTTGCAGACCCGGCTGAAATTTTCCGGCTCGTTGTCCCTGACCCAGTTGTACTTCCACACGGGGTCTTTGACGCTGGCGGCCATAGCCTTGGTAAAGGCCAGGGAAACAAGCAGTTTTCTCACATTAAGGCCGCCGACGGCGAAACCGCTGGTTATGCCCTTCGCGTGCTGGCGGTGGGCCCGGGAATCAAGGTAGCTCATGGCCCGGCGGACGGGCCTGCCGTCACTGTCCACGAGAACCAGGCACTGCATCTGGGAGCAGAAGGAGACGGCCTCCACCTCCTCCGCCCGGATGCCCGCCTTTCCGATCACTTCCCTGGTTGTCGAGCAGACAGCCTGCCACCATTCTTCCGGGTCCTGCTCGACCCCGCCGTTTTCCAGCGTATAGAGGCCGTATCCGGCGTAAGCGCTCTCCGCCAGTTCCAGCTTTTCGGTGATGCTGAACAAACAGGTTTTAAGGCCCGTGGTCCCTACGTCATAAGTCAAAGCGTACATGGATTAATACCCCCTTTGCCGCTATTTTTCATCCTTTTCATCTATAACAAGAGGAAAAGCGAAAAAAGCCGCCTTTATAAATTTTAAAAAATTTTCTATAACATCCTCGTCCCTGCGAAAAACGCCCCTGCCGGCATAGACCATAAAGCGTTCCTGGTAGTATTCGCAGGCATAGGAAAATTGCAGCATCACAAAAAGATTGTCCAAAAAACAGGCAAAGAGCTTCGGGTCGGCGTCCCGGCGGATCTCCCCGTTTTTCTGCCCCTGGCGGATAAGCGCCGTATAGGCCCGCGCGGAAACGCCTTCCATGTCCCTCGACAGCCGCCTTGCCAGGGGGGAGTTGCCCTCCGCGGCGATTTCATTGTAAAGGCGTATAAGCTCCGCGTTCTGCCGGGAATGCCGCTGTATAAGCCGGGCTATCCTTTCCGCCTTGGAAAAAAGATCCCCCTCAGAGCGGAGAATATCCTTCAGGACCTCTTCAAGGGTATCAATGCCGAACCCGATGCACGATAAAAAGAAATCCTCTTTCGATGAAAAATATTTATAAAGGGAACCCACGCTGATCCCCGCTTTTTTGGCGATGCCGCTTACGCTCGCCTGGTCAAAACCTTTATTGGCAAATTCGGCTGTGGCGGCGGCAATAATACGGGAGCGTTTGTCCCCGGGAATTCTGTCAAAGGCTTCTTT
>JAIRZS010000175.1 GCA_031267115.1 Treponema sp. | reverse complement strand
TGGCTTTATCACCGCGAGGATCAGATGAAGCTCTACGGTTTTGCCGATGAATCCGGCCGGCATATTTTTATGGAACTGCTCAAGGTTGAGGGTATCGGCCCCAGGGGCGCGATCAGGATTATGGGCGGTATAAGCCAGGAAGATCTGGAAAAGGCCCTGGAAAACGAGGACCTGGGCCGGCTTGAGGCGGTTCCGGGCCTTGGGAAGAAGACTGCCCAGAAGATGATCCTCGCCCTCAAGGGAAAGCTCGCTGTTTCCCGCGCGGCGTCCCCGGCGGCCTCGGCCTACGACGAGCTGGCGGAGGCTCTGGCCGGGATGGGTTACGACCGCCGGGCCGCCGTATCGGCGCTTGCCCGCGCGGAGGAGACGCTGGAGGCGGGCCTGGACCCGGCCGAGAAGGAACAGCGGCTTTTCAGGCAGGCGATAGCTTACTTGAGCGGGCTGTAGAGAGGAGCCGGCGTTTATTATGGGAAAGGCGGGAGCGGGCAGGGCCGGGGGGAACGGTATTCCCGCGGGAAGCGGTGTTTTTCCGGGAAACGGGGCGTCCGGGAAACCGGAGGAAAGTCCGGGCCTTGTGCGCCCCGAGCGGCGTTTCCAGGATGACGACAGGGATTTTTCCCTGCGCCCCCGGAACCTTAAGGAATTCCTCGGCCAGGAGGCGATGAAGAAGAACCTTTCGGTATTTATCGCCGCGGCCCGCGAGCGGAACGAAAGCCTGGATCATCTTTTCCTTATAGGCCCGCCGGGGCTTGGGAAAACGACGCTGGCCCAGGTGGTGGCTGCCGAGCTTGGGACGGATCTGACCATGACTTCCGCGCCGGCCCTGGACAAGCCCAAGGACCTGGTGGGGATTCTGACCAAGCTCAAAGAAAAAGATGTCTTCTTTATTGACGAGATACACCGGCTTAAGCCCGCGATCGAGGAAATGCTCTACATTGCCATGGAAGATTACGAGCTGGACTGGGTTATCGGCCAGGGGCCGGGGGCAAGGACGCTCAGAATAGCCATCCCCCGCTTTACCCTGGTCGGGGCCACGACCAAGGCGGGGAATGTGGCCAGCCCCCTGATAAGCCGTTTCGGCATTAGCTGCCGGTTTTCCTTTTACGAGCAGGCGGACATGGAGGCGATAGTGCGCCGTTCGGCAAAGATACTGCGTGTCAGTATTGACGATGAGGCGGCGTCGCTGCTTGCCGCTTCCTCGCGCGGTACGCCGCGGGTGGTAAACCGGCTTCTGCGGCGTATGCGGGACTTCGCCCAGATGGAGAAAGCGCCGTCGATTACCCGCGAGGTGGTAGGGCAGGGCTTAAAGCGGCTTGAGATCGATTTTCTCGGGCTGGAAAAACATGACCGGGAAATACTCTCCGTTATCATCAACCGTTTTAACGGCGGGCCTGTGGGCGCGGAAACCCTGGCTATTTCCGTGGGGGAGGCTGTGGACACCCTGGAGGACTACTACGAACCCTATCTTATCCAGTCGGGGCTGCTCCAAAGGACGCCGCGCGGCAGAATGGCGACAGCTCTGGCATACGAGCATCTGCAAATAGGCCGGAAGGCCGGCGGCGGGGCAAGCCTCTTTTAACGCGCGTCAATGAAGACCAGCGATTTTTCTTTTGAGCTGCCGGAAAGTCTCATCGCCCAGACGCCTCCCGAGAAACGGGGCGAAAGCCGGCTTATGGTTCTGGACCGCGCTTCCCGTGCCACGGGCCGCCATCTTATGGCGGAACTGCCCCGGCTTCTGGAAGAGGGGACGCTCCTGGTTTTCAATAATTCAAAGGTACGCAAGGCCCGGCTTTTTGGCGTGTCGGAGCGGATGGGGGCGCGGGCGGAATTCCTGCTTCTCCGCGAACTTTCCTCCGCGCCTCCTGGTTTTTCCGGCTTCTCCGGGGAAAGCGGCGGCCGGGGCCGGTTCTGGGAAGCCCTGGTACAGCGGTCAAAGCGCCGCCGCGCCGGAAGCCGCTATGTTTTTGGCGGCGGCATGGGGGCGGAGCTTGCCGGCGAAGAAGCGGAAAGGCGCGTGCTTGCCTTTGACGCGCCTGTTGGCGACGCCTGGCTTGACATTCACGGCCATATCCCGCTCCCGCCCTATATACGGCGCGAAGACACCCCGGACGACAACGCCCGCTACCAGACCGTTTACGCCGCCGTTACCGGGTCCGCCGCCGCGCCGACCGCCGGGCTTCACTTTACGCGGGAAATCCTCGCGGAACTCGAAAGGCGGGGCATGGAAAGCGCCTTTGTCACGCTTCATGTGGGGCTTGGCACTTTCCTCCCGGTACGTTCCGAACATATCGAGGGCCACCTGATGCACGAGGAATGTTATTCAATAGATGATCAAACCGCGGCCCGTATAGAAAAGGCAAAAAGGGAAGGCAGGAAAATTCTCGCAGTCGGGACCACCAGCGTCCGTACCCTGGAATCCGCCTGGGATGAAGACGCGGGAACGCTGCGCCGGGGAGACGGCGCCACCTCGATCTTTATCTACCCCGGCTATAGATTCAGGGCGGTAGACATGCTTTTCACGAATTTCCACACCCCGCGGTCAACCCTGCTCATGCTGGTCTCGGCCTTCGCGGGCCGGGGCTTTATCCTGGAAAGCTACGCCGAGGCGGTACGCTGCGGCTACCGCTTTTTCAGCTACGGGGACGCCATGCTGATCCGCTAAAACCGGCTTTTATTTCATGCGATCCCGCCGCCACCCTATCAGGCTTGACGCGGCCACGGAGGCAATAATGACCGCCCCCCCGATCATTGCCGATACCGAAGGCTTTTCGCCGGTCACCAGAAGCACCCATACCGGGTTCAGCACCGGCTCTACCATGGCGGTGAGCATAGCCTGGACCGCGGTGACCCGCTTGATCCCGTAGGAAAAAAGCTGGGACGCCGCGCCGATCTGGATAATCCCCATAAACAGTATCGACAGGGCCATTCCGGTATCAGGATGCGGCGTGTAAAAAAAGAAAAAGGGAAGGCAGAAAACAAAGGTAATAATATGGGAGAGCAGCATGGAATCCGCCGGATTGCCGCGCTTGATCATGCGCATAGCCGCCGAATTGAGGCCGAAACAAACGCCGGAAGCCAGCGCGAGAATATCGCCCGGGATGTTCCCCCCGCCCAGATCGTCCCGGAAAAAAATAAAAAGCCCGAGCAGTACCAGAACCAGCGCACCCCAGTGTTCCCGGAAGGGCTTTTCCCCGGCGACAGCCCAGCCGAAAAGGGCCGCCCAGACCGGTGCGCTGTACTGGAGCAGTATGGCGTTTGCCGGCGAAGTCAGTTTGTTGGCCGTTACAAAGAGGATCATGGTGGCGGCGTAGCTCAAACCGCCCAGAATCGTAAAAAAACGGGTCTCCCGCAGTTCCTTTAAGGCCGGGGCAGCCTGCCCGCCCGTCTGCCCTTGCCCGGAAAGTCCGGCAGCCGCGCCGCCCGGCGTATTTTCACGGTAAGGCGGCCGGAAAGCGCGGAACGCCAGCAAAACCAGGGCCGCGAAAAAACTCCGCGCGCCGGAAATCACCATAGGGTGGGCGTCTACCAGTTTGATAAACAGGCCGCTCGTACTCCAAAGAACGGCGCAAAGAAAAACGGCCCCCTGTCCAAAATGCCGGGAACCCTCCCGCGCCGGGTGGTAAGTACGCCTGGGCTGCCTCATATTGGGGCATTATATCAGAGTACCGGG
>JAIRZS010000134.1 GCA_031267115.1 Treponema sp. | reverse complement strand
ACCATGGCCGCGCCGGCGGGGAGCCTGCCCAGTTCCTTCAGGGAAAGGAAAATGTAATCCGCCAGCAGGGCCCCCATTTGATTCCCCGTGATCAGGGTGTAGTCCCCCCCCTTCCCCTTGGCGGGGACGGCGATGCCGAAACGATCCGCGTCCGGGTCCGTGGCCATGACCACATCGGCCTTTTCGGCCTTTCCCAGATCGACGGCCATCTTCAGGGCCGCCGCTTCCTCGGGGTTGGGGAATTGGACCGTGGGGAAATCCCCGTTCCCCTCCCGCTGTTCCGGTACGGTGATAACCTTGAGGCCCAGATCCCCCAGGACCTTTTCCACATGGAAGGCCCCCGTGCCGTGGAGGGGGGTGTAGACAATTTTTACCTCCCCCGCCTTTTCTTTGATAAGCCGGGGCCGGAACAGGGCGGCCTTGACCATGGCCTGGTAGGGTTCGTCGATTTCCTTGTCGATGATCGCCAGGAGCCCCTGGTCCAGGGCATCTTCCCTGGCCATCTCTTTAACGGCCGTTACCCGCTCGACCTCCTCGATGATTCCCCCGTCGTGGGGGGGGATCACCTGGGAACCGTCGTTCCAGTAGGCCTTGTACCCGTTGTACTGGGGCGGGTTGTGGCTCGCGGTGACCACCACCCCCGTATCGCAGCCCAGCCGGCGGATCGCAAAGGAAAGTTCCGGCGTGGGCCGCATGGCGGAAAAAAGGTAGGCCTTAATGCCGTTGGCCGCGAAAATCAGGGCCGCGGCCTCGGCGAATTCCGCGGAATAATGGCGGCTGTCGTAGGCCACGGCCGCGGAGAGGGCCCCCGCCCTGGCCTTATGGGGGAAAGTCTTGATCAGGTAGGCGGCAAGCCCCTGGGTGGCGCTTTTAACCACCAGGGTGTTCATCCGGTTGTAACCCCCGCCGATTACCCCCCGTAAACCGCCGGTGCCGAATTCCAGATTCCGGTAGAACCGATCCAGGAGTTCCTGCTCCCCGGCGGGGGAGGAATCGGCCAGGAGATCTTCTACTTCTTTACGAAAAAGAGGGTCCCGTTCCCGGAGGATATAATCCTCCGCCCTTTTTACACAAACAGTTCTGTCCATGCCACTATTATGAATGAAAGACCGTATAAAGGCAAAGGCAAATCCAAAACCCGGTAAAATTTTACAAAGTTACAAAGAATAAGTAGGAAGAAGAACCACCACGGAGCGGCACGGAGTTTTTGTTACCAATTTCTACGCCCTTAAAGCATCTATTCCGTACCGCGGCATTTTTTGGGGCTCCCGCCATGCCGCCTTTAATTGTTCAACACGCTTCCGCGTGCCTTTCTTTGGGTGTCCTCCGTGAAACTCCGCGTCCTCCGCGGTGGAAATTCCTAACCGCCGATTAAGAGCCCCGCCTTGGGAACGCGCAAGGGATTGCAGCGGTATCCTTTTTTGCCGAAGGCAAAAAAGATACAAGCGGAAAGCCCGGTCCGTGGGCCATCCTGCCCTGTGGGCAGGTTGGCGCGCGGATGCGCCCAAAAGAAGATAACAAAAATCTATTAGTTTATCTGAAGTTTCCGGACAAGCCTGCTATGGGAAAGTTCTAAAGGCTTTAAGCGGTTGTATTTTAGGGTATTTTGCCCTATATCAAACGGTGGGCTTTAGCGGCCTGGCTCATAGCGTTGTTCCAGTAGTTCAGCGAGAGGTAGGCGCGCCTGGTTTCAATATCGTCAATATTGCTGGCGCGGGTTCTCAGGCGCTTAAAGGCGATGCTTATAGCGGTGTCCATGTCCACCTCTACGGCGCCGATTTCCCGCAGCACGCAGTAATGGGAATAATAATAAAAAGCGTCATTCGGGTCCGTCTGGGGAAGCCCTTCCTCCCGGATCACCTTGCGCATGCCGTCCAGGGCCATCTCGCCGGCTGTGCCGTGCCCGGAAACTGACGGCTTGTTGAGCTTGCCCAGGGCCAGGGCGCGGTAGGTGGAAAGCAGCCGGTTAAAGAAATCCTTCGGCGGGAAGAGGAGCAGCTCGCACTGGGCGAAGCCGCTCCACCAATCCGGCTGTTCGATAAAGATGAAACGCGCTTCCGGCAGGTCCGTGTAGAAACTGTCGGCCAGCCTGATGGTCTGCTCGTACTCTCCCGAAAGGTAGGCCGCCTCGATAGCGAAAAGCCGCGCGTCGGGACTCTGCGCGCCGGGCAGTTTTCCCGGGCTTTGCCGCAGGAACACGCGGGAACGGTAAATCCAGGCCCGCAGAATCTGTTCCCGGCCCTCCGGAGCGCCGGGGATTTCCTGATCGAGAAGCATGGCAAAAATATCAAAGGCCTCCTGGTAGCGGCCTGTTTCGAAACGAAGCCTGCCCAGGAGGAAGCGGGCGCGGTCGGCCCATTCGATACGCCCGGTGACCGAGGCGGATTCGTCTGTCTGCCGCACCATGCGCTCGGCCTTGGAAAGGTTGCCGAAAAGCAGGTGAATCCCGGCCGCGTAGTAGGTGGTGATGGCAAGTTCCCCGAAATGGCCGGAATGTTCGGCTTTTTCAATGGCAAAGTCCGAATAGTCAACGGCCTCTCCGACCCGCTGCCTGCAGATGTTGACCAGGGAAAAGAGCCGGTAGGCCCGGACAAGCCCTGTTCCCTCTTCCTGATCCTGGCTTAGGATCATGGATTCCTTGGCCGCCTCCTGGGCGGCGGCAGTGTCCTTGCACCCCAGGTAGAACGCCGCCAAATTGAAGAGTATCCGGGCTTTGTACGACGGGATGGCGTCCGCGTCGGGAACGGGCGTCAGGAAGGCCCGGCGTATCTCCTCTTCGTTCTGGTGGGTCAGGGCGCGCGATGTATTAAAGATATAAAGCAGGGGCGCGTAACGCCTTGGGCCGACTACTTTTGAAAAGCGTTTTTCCCGCAGGGCTTTTTCGATGCTCTCGCAGGTATTGCTTATTACGTCATCGGTAAGGGAATCCATAACAAGGGAATCCGAGCCGCTGCCGCCGAGATCCGCCAAGGCTTCAAGCAGATCGTAACAGGGCCGGAATCTGCCCCGGTCCACCCAGGAGAGGATACGGCCTGAAACCACGGCCCGCACCAGGTGCTTCCGCTCGCCCAGAATCTGTTCCGCCCGGGCATCGAAATCAGCGATCCGCATCTGGGGATCTTCCCTGAAATCAATGACGCCCTGGCCCATGAAAATATCCAGCGCCTGCGAAACCATTTTTGGGTTTATACCCGCTTCCTCAAAGAGGGGGAGAAACAGGGCGCAGGGGAAATAGCGGCGGAACAGCGAAAGGGCGTAGGCAATCTCCCAGAAATCGCCGGTCATTTCGGGCGGTTCCGGCGGGGAAAAATCCTCAAGCGATACCTGTATTACCCGGGAAAAGACCTTGGTCCAGTTGTCAAGGCCCGATTCTATATTGGCGGCGGAATCGTTTTCCGAGAAACTGCCGTATACCAGGCAGTTGGCCCGTATCCTGTCCTGGAAAAGGCCGATAAAGAGTCCCGTGGAGGGCGCGTCGGCGCGGTTGATATTTTCCAGAATGATGACGGGTTTCAGCGCTTTCGCGTATACGGCCTTTTCGTAGAAATCAAGGAGCAGTTCCATAAAGCGCCGGGCCTTGCGGACAAAGTAGGGGGAATACTGCCTGCGGAACCGTTCCTGGAAGATTGTCTCTTCCAGCTTGTCAAGCTCTTCCATGCCGCCGTGTGGGGCAAAGGGAACGATCAGGCTGCGGATCTCGGCGGTGAGCGCGTCGGTAAAACAGCCCAGGCCGTTCCTCCCGACGCCGAATACGATGCGCAGCTGCGGCAGGCCCTTGAGCAGGTTATTGCAGTGAAGCCGGAGTCCGTCCCGCTTCCCGATAAAGCGCGGGCCCGCCAAAACCGCGTTTTTCCGCGAACCCTGGCTCAGTATCCTGTGTATCCTCTCCCGGTAGGGAAATATCTTTTCCGCTTCCCGGTCCGGGAAAGACCTGAAGCTCCCGATCCGGCTGTAACCGCTGCCTGCGGGGATGCCCCTGGTTTCCCCGGAACTGTTTTCAAACAGCGCGTAGGGGAGCAGCGAGCGCTGGGCGGAATAATCGCACCAAATCCCCGTACCCCCGGAAGGGAGCGAACGCGTCAGAAAGAGGCCTGTTTCGTCCAAATTCTGGCCGACAAGGCAGATATAGCCGTACAGTTCCGATTCCGCCTTGCCCAGGATATCCGTTATACTTTCAAGGGCGGCAAGCATGTCGAACCAGAAGCCGATCGCCTTGTCATTAAAAGACGCGGCGATATCCCCCCGTTCCATCCTTGCCGTCCCGCCCGAAGCCCCGATGATTTCCAGGATAGAATCTTCCAGAAAGGAATGGAGCTCGGGGCGGGTGTGCCGGATCTGGGCCTGGTAACGGAGGGAGAATAAAAAACGTATCATAAGGCGCCGCCCTCTGCCCGATCGGGCCGGGACGCTGTTCGCCTGTGCGGTATTGTTGTTATCATAGCTATTCTAACACGAAACAATATACACTATAATCGGAATATTAATTCGGAATATTAGTATGAAGGTAAGTATTCAGTCTATCACTTGCCGATAAATGCTAAGCGGGGGCAGCTCGAAAAAAACGCTGGTTTTTTTCGAGAGAAGAGGGCCGGCGGACTTGCGGAGCAAATCCGGCCCCTCGTCCAACCGGCTGAATTTTACGACGGAGGGTTTTATGGTTTTAGAGACTTTAAAGGGGAGATCGCTTTTAACCCTGCTTGATTATTCAAAAGCCGAGATCAGGTTTCTCCTGGATCTGGCAAAACAGCTAAAGGCCGAGTCAAAAGAGGGCGGGGCGCGCCAGCGTTTTCTGGGGAAAACCCTTGCCCTGATCTTTGAAAAACGCTCTACCCGGACCAGGTGCGCCTTCGAGACCGCTTTCGGGGAAGAGGGTGGCCACCCGGTATTCCTCTCCACCGCGGACATACAGCTCGGCGCGAAGGAATCTATCGAAGATACCGCCCGGGTTCTGGGACGGATGTTCAGCGCCATCCAGTTTCGGGGCTTTAAGCAGTCAACCGTGGAAACCCTGGCCGCGTACTCGCGCGTGCCGGTTTACAACGGCCTTACCGACAGTTTCCACCCCACCCAGGCCCTGGCGGACATTATGACCCTGGAAGAAAGTTTTGGGGACAGCGCCGGCAAAACCCTGTGCTTTGTAGGGGACGGCCGGAACAACGTTGCCCGCTCGCTCCTGGTGATCTGCGCAAAAATGGGGATCGGCTTCCGTATTATTACCCCCCCCGCCCTCAGCCCGGATCCGGCCCTGCTCGACGCCTGCGGGTCCCTTGCCCGGGCGGGCGGCGCGGAAATCCGGGTTTCAGGGGATCTTGCGGATGTGGAGGGCGCCCACGCGCTGTACACCGATGTGTGGGCCTCCATGGGGGAAGAAGCCGTCAAGGAAGAGCGGGCCGGCCTCCTCAGGCCGTACCAGGTCAACCAGTCCCTGATGGACAGGACCGGCAGGCCCGATGCGATCTTCCTCCACTGCCTCCCCGCCGTCAAGGGGGAAGAAGTTACCGCCGATGT
>JAIRZS010000123.1 GCA_031267115.1 Treponema sp. | reverse complement strand
GCCCTTTTCAACTGCCATGCGGACAACAGCGTCCACATCCTTCTGGTTCTGGTCCCCCCAGTAGTCCCCGCCCCCAAAGGCCCAGCAGCCAATCCCGATACGGCTCAACCCGTCCAGCCGGTTGTCATTATCCATATACATGTATATATACCAATTATGAACACTTGTCAAGGGGCTTTTTCAAATCCGGGCGCATTTCCGGCGTTTCACGCCGGAAACCGGGCTTTCCGGGGCTCCGCTCCGCTCCGGCCCCGCCTCCGGCGGGTCTAAACCCCTCCAATCCCTTGCGCGTGACAAAAATCGCCATCCATGGCGATTTTTGTCATCGGAGTTTGCCTGTGGCAAACTCCATCTATCCGCCGCTGGCGGATAGCAATGGAAACAGCGGCATCCATGCCGCATGTCCCCGCCGGTTAATTCATATCACTCAGGCGCTCGTTAGGGGAGACAATCTCGGTAACGCGGACGCCGAAATTTTCGTCGATTACCACCACTTCGCCCTTGGCGATAAGCTTGTGATTCACCAGAATATCCACCGGCTCGCCGGCAAGCTTGTCCAGTTCGATGATGGTCCCCTCGCCCATGGAGAGAATTTCCTTGATAAGCTTGCGGGTACGGCCCAGCTCGACGGTCATCTCCATGAAAACGTCCATGATAAGGCCGATATTGGCCTGTTCCTGGGCCGTTGCCGCGGGGGACATCAGGCTGGGGAACTGGACCGACTGCACATTTGACGGCATCCCAAGCATGCTCCCCATAGAGGAGGGGGAGCCCATGCCCCCGGAGGAACCGCCGCCGATACCCGTGCCAGGCGCCGCTTTCGGAGCGCCGCCTCCGGAAAGGGCCTGGGCTATGCTGCCCGCCGGCCTCTCGCCGAATACTTCCCAAAGCTCGCGGGACACACCGTCCCCCAGATTGAGCTTGTAGGCCGCCGCGAGGAAATTGCCGCCGGGCAGCGCGGCGGTCGCCTTGGGCACATTCACCGCTTCCGGCGGGCTTGACGCGATGGACTTGTTGCCGGTCTTGTTGGTCAGGTCCGTGATCTGGCTGCCCACAATCTGGGAGATCATCTCGCCGATCACCGACATAGCCATGTCGTCCAGCTCGATATTCTCCTCTTTGTTCATCAGGGCGGCGGCGGCCCTGGCGGTATCCTCGCCCATGAGGAATATATGCTCGCCCGGGAAGCCGGAGGTATAGTCCGCCTTGGCGGCCGTCACCGTATCGGGCAGAGTGCCGAGAAAACTGTCCCGGCTCTCCCAGGAGACATCGGGGCCTGTTACGGAAACCTGCGCCCCGGTCATGGTGGAAAGATTGCCGGCTATGCCGCCGGTAGTGCCGGAAAGGAAATTCTGCATGGCCTTACGGTCATCTTCGGAACCGCCTCCCCCTCCTTTGCTGCCGCCGCCAAGGCTTGAGGAATCTACGCCCGCCAACAGTGCGTCTATTTCATCCTGCGAAAGAGCGCCGTCGCTCATAATAAGTCCTCCCCATCGGGTGAAAGATCGTCAAATTCAGTCTGCTCAAGCTCCACGGTTTTCTTGACTATCTGAACCGCCACTTTTTTGCCCATCACGCCGGGCCGGCACAGGTATTTTCTCTTGTTCCCGATATTGAGCGAGAAAGGGTCCCCTACTTTTACATTGTAGAGCCTTACCACATCCCCGGCCCTCAGCGAAAGCACGTCCCGGATGGGGACCTGGATTTTCCCGATTTCGGCCACTACGCTTACATCGACGGTCGCGAGTTTTTCCTTGAGTATATTCAGGTTTTCCGTAGTGGTCCCCCGGCGTACCGAGGAATACCAGAACTGGGCCGAAAGCTTGCCGATAATCGGCTCTATGGTAAGGTACGGGATACAGAAATTCATCATCCCCTCAACGTCGCCAACCTTGGTTTCCAGGGTAACAAGCACCACCATTTCCGTGGGGGGCACGATCGGGGCGAACTGGGGATTCGTATCGATCTGGCCGAGACGGGGCCGCAGATCTATCACCTGCGCCCAGGCCTCCCGCATATTGCTTAGGATACGGACGATGATCCCTTCCATAACCGACTGTTCAATGTCGGTAAGCTCGTGCTGGCTCTTGGTCCCCTCCCCGGTGCCGCCGAAAAGCCGGTCAATAATGGAAAAGGTAATCGCCGGGTCGATTTCCAGAATCGCGTTCCCCTTGAGGGGGTCCATGTTGATGATGGCCAGCGTGGTAGGCGTCGGGATGGACCGGATAAATTCCTCGTAGGTAAGCTGGTCCACCGACGCGACATGTACGTGGACCATGCTGCGGAGATTTGCGGACAAGGCGGTTGTAGTCAAACGGGCAAAAGTCTCGTGCATGATCGAGACGGTTCTGATCTGTTCCTTGGAGAATTTGTCGGGCCGCTTGAAATCATATATCTTGATCTTCCGGGTATCGGCTGCGGGCTTAAAGTCCACAGTGTCCGTGTCCCCGGCGTTTATCGCGGTGAGTAGCTGATCTATCTCCTCCTGGGACAGAATTTCAGTCAACCCAGTCTCCTTGCTTTACAAAATATGCGGTTTTCACAATGCCAAAAACCGTGAAGCAAAAAACGTAACTACCGGCTGAATAGCTGCCGAAAAACAAGGCCCCTGCCTACATCTCTATCACGTCAAGCTGCCGGAACAAAATGATCTTCACGGTAGAAGAATCCAGGATTCTGGTATTTATCGCCTCCAGAATCTCCTGCTTAAGCCGGGCTTCGTTCTCGGGCTGCAGTTCAGCGGCGTATTTGGCGCTGAAAAAACTCCGCACAAAGTCCTGGAGTTCGTACAGGCGGCCGGTTAATTCGGCCTGGGCGTTCTTGTCGTTTACATCATACCCGATAACCATGTCCACAACAACCGAATAAGGGGTGGTGTCCTTGGTCCGGGTACGGACCGAATTAATAGAAGAAAATATCTGGTATTGCGGACGGGTACCCACATAGGGCGACGCGGATTCCGCCACCGAGGTCTGGCCCTTCCCCCCCTTGCTGAGGATGTTATACGTAAAAACAGACACGGTAACAATAAAAACCAGCGCGCCAAGGCCGATTGCGACAAATTTGAGCAAATTCGGCAATAACGCGGCTAAACCGGATACTTTTTTCTTGGCCGAAGATCCTAAATCCTCTCCGCTGTCTTCGCCGATATCAATATCGTCAGCGTCACCCATAGCCATACCTCCGCTCTGCGGGAAAAACCCCGATCTTATGGACGATTAACATAGAATCGGGCGATCCTCCCATTGTCTAATGTATATCAAATTTACCCAAGTGTAAACAACCGCGAAATTCCCGGCGATTTAATATCTGGGGCATCCCCAAAAGCGCGGAACGCCGGGAACAATGCCGGATTCGCGCCTTTTTTTAGAAGCGCCTTGTAAAACCCAGCCGGGGATTTGCAGGACGCTCCTTATTTAATCATCGGCGAAATAAAATTAAATATTAAGGTAACTATTCAGTCTATCACTTGCCAATAAATGCTCAATGGGGGTAGCTCGAAAAAAATTGTCATTTTTTTTCGAGCGGAGGGTGGCCAAACCCCCTCGTTCAACCGGATTTTGCAAAAAGTCTTGACAAGGCTTTTTGCGGAGTGGGGGCTTTAGCCCCCCGACTGAATTTTACCCATTAAGGTTCTTGGTATTCGAGTCCCTTGTAAAACCCCAGTTTCACAAGAGCTATTTGCCCCCATTCAGCAGATTTTTCTGGCTTTCAAGCAGATCCTGGGCCAGATGCAGCAAGGCCCGCTGCGTTTCCGGCATAAGGCCCCGGTAAATCTCGAAAAATTCCTTTTCATAGGGGGAAGCGGCGAACATTTCCCCTTTCCCGGTCCGCAGCCAGTCATCGTTCACATTGAATGTCATACGGATGAGCTTGACATTCTGTTCGGTAAGGGCGTTTTTCCCCAATTCGACCATCGAAAGGGCGGTGCCTTTTATCCCGAGCCGTTTCGCAAATTCACTCTGACTCAGTTTGAGGGCTTTACGAATCGCCCGTATTCGGTCTTTCATCTTGTTTCTTGCTAAAAGTATAGTACCGGCTCTTAAAAAAGAACGCATGAAAGCGCCAGCTTCCTTTCCTTCTTTGACTTATTCGACTTTGCGGTAAAATTCCAAAGCGCCCGGTATTACAGATGCCCGTCGTCCAGGATGATGATATCTACGCGGCGGTTGTAGGCGCGGCCTTCGGGGGTGTCGTTGCGGCTGACCGGCATGGTATGGGCGAAACCAGCCACCTGGAAACGGTTTTCATCCACGCCGATGTCCGTAAGGTAGTGCAGCACGTTAATGGAACGCATGGTGGAAAGCTGCCAGTTGGATTCCCAGGGGCCGTCCGGGTCCACCGCGACATCGTCGGTGTGGCCCTCTATGCGGACCTTGCGGCTGCGTATTTCCGGGGACTGGAGCAGGGTGCCCAGGCGGAGCAGTATGTCCCGGGTCTGCTCGATATTTATCCTGGCGCTGGCCGGATTGAAAAAGGCGTCCGACGCGAGGCTGATCACCAGCCCCCGCTCGTCGGATGTTACCTTGACTTTGTTGGAACGGGTCTCGATCTGGAAAAGGCTCACCGCCCGCCTCAGGGCCGTCCCCAGGGACCTGCCCCTGTCCATCGAGGGGAGGGACATAATGGTATTCCCCAAATCGGCGCTTTTCCCGGCGGAAAGGGTATTGCCGCCCGTACTCGCCCCCATGCCGATATTGGTAAAAGAGGAGATCATGGCTTCAAGCTGCGAGGGATCAACGTCGTCGGGGTTGAACAGGGCGACAAAAAAACAGAGCATCAGGGTAACCATGTCTGAATAAGTTACAATCCACTCGCTGGTTACTCCTCCCGCGTCAGACTTCTTCTTCCTTGCCATTCATTCCTCCGTTGGCGGCAGATGCGGCGCGTGGCCGCGCTTTAGCGCGGCGCTGTAAAAATATGCTGCCGCCTGGATGGGGGGCAGCGTAATACCCGCCGCAGGCGGGGATGGAGCGCAGGGGGGCCGGACACCGCCCTTTGCCCTGCCCCCGCCGCCCGGTAACAGGCCCCCCTTTAAATTTTTATCAAAGATCCGCAGGCTGCGCGAACGCGGCGGCGGCTTTCTTGTTAGTCTCTTAGAACTTCGGCCTCGACTGCTTTGCGGTCTTTCGGCGTTAAGTAGGAAAGCAGTTTCATTGCGAGGATGCGCGGGTTGTCGCCCGACTGTATCGAGAGCACCCCCTCTATTGCCATTTCCTTTACCTTGGCTTCCGCGCCGTCGTAGCTTTTGAGTTTGCCGGACCAGGGGATCATCAGCAGGTTCGCCATCATGGAGCCGTACAGGGTGGTTATCAGCGCGACGGCCATGTTGGGCCCCAGGGCGCTCTTGTCTTCCAGGTTCTTCAACATGCCGATAAGCCCGATGACCGTGCCCAGCATCCCGAGGCCCGGCGCCAGGGTACCCCACATATTTATCGCGCCTATTTTCGCGGAGTGCCGCTCCTGCATCTGGGAAAGCTCGTTTTCCATCAGGTTGCGGATAA
Source organism: Treponema sp. (assembly GCA_031267115.1). Lineage (GTDB taxonomy): Bacteria > Spirochaetota > Spirochaetia > Treponematales > Breznakiellaceae > JAIRRR01. The sequence goes on along the minus strand of JAIRZS010000123.1, from coordinate 9,523 downwards.
TCTCCGCATCGGTGCCGTCTACCACGAGGCGCAGCCCCTTTTGGATAAATTCATCGTCAAGGTCTTCCAGCTCTTCTTCCAGGGCCAGGAGTCCCTCGCGGCGGGCCTTGTCGGACATGGACATAAGCTTGGTGATAATGCCTTTCTCGTTAAGGGTGGGCGTCTTAAAGGTAAGGCCGATAGTGCCGAAAATGCTCAGGGCCTCGGACAGGGTGCCGTAGGTAAAAAGGGCAAAATACGATCCGAGCACGACGATGAGGACTGAAGGAATATCGACGAAGGTGAGGATCGAGGTACCGCCGGTGATTATCCCCAGTAAAACCATGCCCAGGCATCCGGCTATTCCGATAAGGGTTGATATGTTCATTGCTACTATTCCTTGCTGCTATTCCTCGTTTTTGAAACCGCCGATCCGCCTGCGGTATTCGATTATCCTGTCAATTATATCTTCTACTTTTTCCCGTACAATGACATGCTTGCCCGAAAGCATAAGCAGGGTGGTATCCGGCCTCAGTTCGACAGATTCTATCTGGTGGGGATTGATGTAATATTCCGTACTGTCAAGCCTGGTTACTTTAATCATAATTACCAATTACCGGCGGGCCGGCGCGGGGAACAGGCTGCCCTTATTCCCGCGCCCTATTCCCCGCCGCAGCTCCCTTTATTGCTGCCGTTATTACCGATTCTGTTACCGCTGCCATTGCTCCTGTTACCGCGTTACTACCGCTTAAGGGTTAAAAGTTCCTGCAAAAGCTGATCGGCGGTCTGGATGGTCCTGCTGTTGGCCTGGAAGCCGCGCTGGGTAACGATCATATCGGTAAACTGTTCGGCCATATCCACGTTGGACATTTCCAGGGTGCCGGCGATAATCTTTCCCCGGCCCTGGGTGTTCGAGACGCCCACATTGGCGTTGCCCGAGTTATTGGAAAATACATAGTTGTTGTCGCCGGCTTTTTCCAGGCCGCCCTGGTTGGGAAAACTGGCCAGCGCTACCTGGGCCAGGGTGCGGGTATTGCCGTTGCTGTACACGCCGGTAATGGTGCCGCTCTGGTCAATCTTGAAATTTTCAAGATAGCCCATGGTATAGCCGTCCTGCAGGAAAGCCTTGGTGGTGCTGGTTTCGGCGTACTGGGTGATTGAATTTACCAGCCCCCCTACCTGGCCCAGATTGAGATCGAATTCCTGGCGGACCAGCGCGCCGTCCGCGCCGGGGGTAGCGGGCTGTACGTCAAAGGCGACCCGCATGATCACGGACCCTTCTTCCGGCGAGGCGTTGCCCGCCGCGTCAACCACGCCGGCAAGGTTCCCCAGGTTGGAGAAATTTACCGTGAAGGTGTTGCCGTCGCCGGCCGCCGGGGCCGCCTCGCCCAGGCCTACGGTGGCGTTGGTGGGATCGGCGTTCTCCGGGTCAACGGCGACTGTGGCGGTCCAGGCATTCTGCTCGCCGGGTATGCGGCTGAATTCCACCCTCAGGGTGTGGTCCAGGCCGAAGCTGTCGTAAACCTTGATTTCGGTCCCCCAGGTGCCTTCGATGATCTCGGCCTGATTCGCCCCTTCGGCGATGAACGGGGTGCGCTTGTCAAGGTTGCAGGCAAAATTTACCAGGGTAGTGGCCCGGGCGGCGTCCTTTCCCCCTATGGGGATGATAAGGTCTTCGGTTTCCCGCGACGTGTCCAGTACCTGGACCCCGTCGAGTTCCCGGGCCATCCAGCCCTGGACCTTCATGCCGTTGCCGGGGTTCACAAAGGTGCCGTCCCGGTCAATGTTAAAATCGCCGGCCCTGGTGTAGTAGACTTTCTCGCCCTCTTTCAGGATAAAAAAACCGGTCCCGGAAATGGCCAGATCCGTCCCCACCATGGTGGTCTGGAGAGAACCCTGGGTGTGGATCGTGTCGATGGACGCGACGGACATCCCAAGGCCTACTTCTTTCGGGTTTATGCCGCCCAGCTCTTCCTGGGGCCTCGCGGCGGCGTTGAGCTGCTGGTAAAGCATATCCTGGAAGCTCACCCTTCCCTTTTTAAAGCCGGTGGTGTTAATGTTGGATATGTTATTGCCAATCACATCCATCCTGGTCTGGTGATTCTGTAACCCGGAAACGCCCGAGTATAATGATCGCATCATGGCACTTACCCCTTATTTTTCAACCGTACTGGACGGAGAATCGTCGAAAACCTTGACTACCTGTTCCCATGAATAGTAGCTGCCGTTTACCAGAATCTGCGGCCCGCCGCCGCCCCGGGAAACGGCTTTTACGGCGCCCTGGACTACGTCCTCGCCCTCGTAGAGTTCCACGGATTTTCCCAGAGCCGACACCGCCTCGTTACCGGCAAGCATATTGGTAAGCCGCGCGAAATCGCCGGCCATGCTTGTCATCTGATCCAGTGTCGAAAATTGGGCCATCTGCGCGATGAATTCCTTGTCTTCCATCGGGGCGGTAGGATCCTGGTAGCTGAGCTGGGTGATCAAAAGCTTTAAAAAATCATCTTTTCCAAGATTCTGCTGGGGGGTTTTCCCCTCGTTTATTTTGCTGTTGTGCTCTTTTACCGTCTGGGTCAGATCCAGCATGTCCTGGGCGCTTAAAACCGATTGTAATGCCATTTTTATCCTCTTTTTCAGATCCTCTTTTTCAGGCGGCCGGGCCGCCCCATTAAACCCCGCGCATTTTTTAACTGCGCGTCTTGGTTTTAAATCAGCACGTTTACCTGCCGATCCGCGCCGGAAAGCCAGTAGTCCGCGCCGTCCCCGGAAGCCCCGGACGCGGCGTCGTAGGAACGCGCGGCGGGCCTTTCGGAGAAAAAGGGGCGCGCCTCCCCGTTCTCCCGCTGCCCTTCCGCGCCGCCCTGCCCGCCGCCGGAAGCGACGGACATCTCCAGGGAAGCCCCTTCGAAACCGGAATCCACAAAAGCCTGTTCCAGCGAGCGCAGTTCCTGCTCAAACGCGCGCAGGGCCTCGCCGCTTTCCACAACGATTTTCCCCACTACTTTGTTTTCGGACATTTCCAGGCGTATCTTTACATTTCCCAGATGTTCCGGCCTAAGGGACAACCTGATAAGCCCTTCCCCGCCGTTCTTGAGGACGAGCGAGGCGTGGCGCACAATGTCGTTGTTCAGGTTTTCATGCAGTTCCCGGGCAAGGGTATCGCGGAACGAAATCTGGCCCCGGCTTTCCCGGTTATAGCTCACTTCGGCCTGGCTGCGCGCCTGGGATTTAAGATCGACAATAATTTCCTGTTCCTGCCCGTGGTCCGGCGGGCCGTTGTTTTCGGCGTCCCCTTTTTCCGTTCCCGCCGCGCCTTCAATCGAGCCGTCTATCCTGGGCGTAGTGCGGAAATCCCGCAGTTCCAGGTTGAACCGCTCCCTCCGGCGATCGCCCTTCCGGGCCTCTCCCGGCTCTTCCCGGCCCTCTTTTTCCGGGCGTTCGGGAGACAGGGACTTTTGCTGCCGGGGCAGGGCGGCCAGTTCCGCCGCCGCGTTCCCCGGGCCGGGTCCGGCTGCCGCTGCCGCCGCGTCCGCAAGTCCCGCGCCCTGCGCGAGCCGCCTCCCCTCCGCGGCAGATCCGGCGGATCCCGCAGGCCGCCCGGATCCCGCCGTTTCCGCAGGATCATGCCCCGCGCCGGATTCCCCGGCCGCCCCTTCAAGGGAAGCCCCCGCACCCAAGGCCTCCGCAGCCTCCGGCGCGGCTTCGCGGGAAGCAGCCCGGGCCGCCGGTGAAGAATCCGCCGCGCCCGGCCCCCCTGTTTTCCCGGCATTCGCGATCCTTTCGGACCGGGCCGGGCGGGAATCGGCGGGGGCCGCGCCTCCCGCCCTGTCCGGCGCTCCCGCCCCGGCGAGAACGGGGTCCGCATTCATGCCCGGCCCGGCGTCCGCAGGCACCCCTTCCCCAAAGCCCGGAATCCCTTCAGAGCCGTCCCCGGAAACCCCGGCCTTTTCCCGGCCCTGTTTCTCCCCCGCCGGGGCCGGGGTCAAGGCTGAAGCCGAAACTGAGGCGGCCTCCGCATTTTCCGCGCCTTCGCCCGCTTTTCCGCGGCCCCTGGCCGCGAAACTACCGGGGCGCGTTTCCGCGTCTTCTTCCTGAGGCGCGGCCCCGGCTTCTTCCGGCCCGGTTCCGGCCCTGTTGTCGGAGGGGGGGGAATCCGCTTCCCGCGATACCCGTACAGATTCAGAGGGCGGGTCCGCTTCGGGGGAATAGGGCCGGGCAATATCCGGCGGACGGCTGCCGTAAGACAGATCCGCTTCACGGGCCGGGGAAAAAGACGTGTTTTCAGAATACGCAAAGGCGGTTTCAGCGCCGGGTATTGCCGTTCCCCGGGCCGCCTCAAGCAGGACGGCAAAACGCCCGGCAAATTCAGGCGCTTCCTGGACGCCGCCGCCAGCTAACACGCCCGGATAGGGAAAATACGCGGCCGCGCCCGGAAAAGGCCCGCTTTGAAAGGATTCAGTTTGAATTTGGGGGGATAATTGTGTCAATCCCGGCCTCCTCGTGTTTGAGGGGACCGGTTTACCGCGTCCCCCGGCTCAGGAAACCGGCATTTCCGCGCGGGCGCAAACAAACGCAGGCGCGGCAAACTGCTAATTCGATTCCGGCGGCTTTACAAGCATCTTGCGCTGGAGTTCGGCTACCCGTTCAGCGGGCATCAGGGACATCCAGTAGGGAACCAGTGAATTGGACCCTTCGCGCCGGGCGATTTCGTCGGTCATCCTGAGTACGTCGATAGCGTCCTGGTCTTCCATCGCATTGATGATTCCCACCGCCGCCTCCGGGGGCATCCCGGTAAGCTGGCGGGCATTCTGCTCGACGATCCTCTCTTTAGTTTCGGCGTCTTCGATCCTCTGGTTAAAGGAATTCTCCTGATCTTCCAGCGCTTTTTGCCTCAGTTCAAGCTCCTCGGCCATCTGCTCAATCTCGCCCCGGCGGCTCTCCAGGTCCTGTTCCCGCAGGTCCATTTCCTGCTCGCGCATAGCCTCGGCCTCAAGCCGGATAGCCAGCCGTTCCGCGTCCAGGGAAAGCACATCGTCTTCCCTAAGCGGCTCCTGGGTCCTGCCCTCCCTCCCGATAAACCGGTAAAAAGGGGCCAGCACCGTCTTGGCGTCGATAAGGTTAATATAGTCAAACCAGATAATACCCCCCCCCGCCATCACAAGGACCAGAACAAGAAGGACAATTATCCTGGGTATTACATGGGCGCTTCCGTAACCAGCCATAAAACTCCCTATACAATTATTTCATCTTATCAGAATATCGGTCAAGTAAGCCGACAGAGCCAGCGTCAATTTCATATTCCGGAGAGGAATCTGGGCGCATCCCCGGCTCCGCCGGGGACCGGGCTATACGCTTGTATCTTTTTTGCCTGCGGCAAAAAAGGATACCGCTTCTATCCCTTGCGCTGCGGTAAAACGGCATCCCTGCCGTTTTACCGCTTTGAGTTTTTGCGGGGCAAAAACTCATGAATATCCGCAGCCGGCATCCCTGCCGCAGGCGCCAGGTACGCTATCTGTTATGTATCCGGATAATCTGGAGCATCAGATCCTCCATGCTTTTGTCGATGGTTTTTCTTAAATCGGCCTGCCTTCCCTGGACCAGGGCCACAATCTGCTTTATCAATACCTTTTCCCTGTCCGGGCTGTCTGCTCCGGCCTCCCCGTCCGGGGGGACCAGGAGCTGGTAGGCTTCCAGGTTCAGCACTTTGGCAATATTCAGCAGGGTCTTGTCGCTCACCCAGGTCCTGCGCCGTTCAATGTCAATTATGGAAGAAAGGGAAAGCTCGGCGTATTCCGCCAGTTTTTCCTGGGTAATATGCAAAGTTCTCCGCGCATTTTTGATGTTTTGGGCAAGTATAGTACGTAAATCCGCAGATTCGGCCACGCCTCAAAATATAGGGTAATACCATAAATTTATAAATTATGATATTGACATAGTTTTATGAGTTATGTTATTATCATAATAAGATTGGCCTTTTGGTTAATCAAATCCAAATCTCAACAAAATAGGAGACAAAATGATGAAAAAGAAATCGTTTTTGGCGGGAATCACCGGCCTTGGACTGATTTTTGCCCTGATCCTCACCGGATGCTCAAGCGATGGAGGCGACGGCGGAGGGGGCGGTGGCGGAGGAGGCCAATCCCTGCTGGGAACCTGGGCGAACGATCAGGATTTCGCAAATCTCAACAGTGTAGTCATATTTACCAATGTTGATCATACCGGACCCGGCATCGTCGGAGGTACCAAGCTTGCCTATTACGCCCAGAATCTAACCGGAAACATTGACTACACAATAGAGGGGACTACCTACAAAATTCCTGTACAGGGAGTCAATGGCAGCCCTTTCACAGCAACCCTTGATCTGTCAGCGAATAAATTTAGCCTGGCAGGTTTTGTCGCTGTCACAACCGAAAACCCAACAGGAAAGCTGGATTTTACACGGGCGGCGGGTACAAGCTATGAAGGCACTAGTAATCTAAGCGGTGTCTGGGTAAGCGATTTGGATTCCCCCAATAAGGTGATCATTTTAATAGGGGCCGCTCTTGGCAGGAAAGTCTGGAGTGCCACGGGGGCGAATGTGGCAGCCCCAAACTACCGCCTCACCGAGGATGCCGGTATTACGTATGTAATATGGAATGCCGGCGCTCCTGCCGCCTATACCAGGACTACTGTTGGCAATACCGAGAACCTGAACATTCCGCCTCCTGGCGGCGGCGCGGCCCTAAACTTCAAACCGCTGTATGCTACCGCAAAATTCTAATTTTTGCATACTCCGCCCAAAACCAGAGCGGAAAAATTAGCATAACCTAAAAGTTCCGCCGGTTAATTCGTTAACCGGCGGAACTTCCGCAATCCGGCCCGGCTGAATACGCAAGCGTTTTAGCCCTTTTTTCTACTTCTTCCACTTCTTTGACTGCGAACCTTCGGTTCGATTCGACTTTGCGGTAAAATCCTGCGATAAAATTCCAAAACATGTTTTTAGCCTACGAACTCCTAAAGATCGGCGGCCTCGTGAAAATGGCCTATCCGGCGGATCTTCTGGTTGCGGTAGCGCACCAGGACCGCGGGATTCCGGCGGGCAAGGCCGTCCAGTTCTTTTACCAGAAGCTCTTTAAGGGTTTTGGCCATGCCCTCCGGGTCTTTGTGCGCCCCGCCTCCGCTTTCGCCGATAATGCCGTTTACCACCTTGAATTCCAGGAGGTCGGCGCTGGTGATGCGCAGCATTGCCGCGGCGTCCTTTGCCCGGGCAGCGTCCCGCAGCAAAAGCGACGCGCCCCCTTCGGGGCTGATCACGCTGTAGATGGCGTTTTCCAGCATGTAGATCTTGTCCCCGATGCAGAGGCCCAGGGCGCCGCCCGAACCGCCCTCGCCGATAATGACGCACACTATCGGCGTCCTGAGCTGGCTAAAGTCCCGGAGGTTCCGGGCTATGGCCTCCCCTATGCCCCGTTCTTCCGCGCCTATGCCCGGATACGCGCCGGCGGTGTCGACAAAAGTGACGATGGGCCGGCGGAATTTCTCCGCCTGTTTTGCCAGGCGCAGGGCCTTGCGGTAGCCTTCGGGGTTCGCCATGCCGTGGTTGCGGCGCAGGTTGTCTTTGAGGGTCCGGCCCTTCTGGTTCCCCAGGACAGTCACCGGCCGCCCGGCGAGAAAGCCGACGCCGCCCACGATCGCCGGATCGTCGCCAAAACAGCGGTCCCCGTGAAGCTCGGTAAAATTGTCGAAGATCCTCCCGATATAGTCCAGGGCGTAGGGCCGCTCCGGGTGGCGAGCAAGCTCCACCCGCTTCCAGGTTTTCTCGGCCCGGGAACCTTCCCGTACCTTCGCCTCAAGGCGGGCCAGTTCTTCGCCCGCGCCTATCCCCGATTCCTCGATGAGCCGGCGCAGTTCCTGTATTTTTTCTTCCAGCCGAGGCGTTTTCATAATTTTAGGACTCCCCCTTTCCTGTTTTCCGCGCCCGGTTTTGCGGCAAGCGCCGGGAAAGGCCTGTGCAGATCGATAAGGCCGGAGATGACGCGCCGCTGTTCACAACGGGGAACGATAAGGTCCACAAAGCCCTTTTCAAGCTGAAACTCGGCGCGCTGGAAACCCTCGGGCAGGGTCTGGCGTATAGTGCCCTCTATGACCCGCGGCCCGGCAAAGCCGATGAGCGCGCCCGGCTCGGCCATGGCGACATCGGCAAGCATGGCGAAAGAGGCGGTAACGCCGCCCGTAGTCGGATCGCAGAGGACGATAAAAAAGGGAACGTCCGCCTTGTCCAGTTCGGCGGCGGCGCTGGAAGTTTTCGCCATCTGCATAAGGGAAAATATCCCCTCCTGCATACGGGCCCCTCCCGACGTGGTGTAGACCAGGACCGGCAGTTTTTCTTCCGCGCCCTTGAGCAGGGCACGGCTCACCTTTTCCCCCACCACGGAACCCATCGAGCCTCCCATAAAGTTGAAGGACATAAGGCCCAGAATAAGGGGCCTCCCTTCTATGGTACAGAAACCGGTAATCACCGCGTCTTTCACGCGGGCCCTGGCCTCCGCCTCCGAGAGTTTTTCCTCGTAGCCCGCAAGGTCGATAGGGTTGAGGGACCGGAGGTTCGCGGAAAATTCACAAAAACTCCCCGGATCGGCGATATACCCAAGCCTTTCAGCCGGTTCCATACGGTAGTGGTACGCGCAGGAAGGGCAGGTCTTGAACGCGCCGTCAATTTCTTCCCGGCTATGCCTCGCCCCGCAAGAAGGGCAGGCCCCGCACTCCTCCGCTACGGTTTGGCCGGTTTTATTTTCAAGAGACATTTTCGCAGTTCTCCGCTGTTTCTTCGCAGCAAGCCATATCACCCAAGAGCCGGATTTTTTTAAAAACGAACTACCCCGCCGCAGCGGGATTCGACACCGCTATAACCCCATAAACATAGCACAAAAAGGCATCATAATCAATCAGAGCAATTCCCAGTTCATTCTCCGGTCAGTAAAACAGGGAATTGAAGCGTGAGAGACGTTCCCGCCTGATCTCTTGACCCGAAGATGTACCGCAAAGTCGAAAAAGCTGCGGAATATTCACCGCGAAGTCAAATCGAACCAAAGGTTCGAAGTCGAATAAGTTAAAGAAGTTCACTAAGCGTGTCATTCCTCCTCCTCCTCCTATAAAAAGTCAACCAGGAAACAGCCATTATCCGGCTTTTTTTCGTTTTTGCCCGGTAACACCGGCTTTCTTTGCCCTCTTGTCCTTTTTTTGTGGCGTAGCAGCCCGTCGCGCCGATGACGAGATTTCCCCGCCTTCAGTCGGTTCAGTCGCCGCCTGCCCGGCCAACAAGGCGGTTTGGCTTATCCCCGCCGCTGTCTGCCCCAGCTTCCGGTCAGCCATCAACGCCGGGTTGAACCCCTCGTCTTCGCTCAGCATATGCCAGATGATGACCGCCACTTTCCGCGCCGTCGCTGTGATCGATTTCCCCGCCCCTTTCCGCCCCTTCAGCGCTTCGTACCGCTGCATCAGCCGCCACTCCAGCGTATCCTTTTTCAGCCGCCTCATCCCCATCACCACCTGTACCAGCGCCGTC
>JAIRZS010000090.1 GCA_031267115.1 Treponema sp. | reverse complement strand
CGGATGGTCAGGATGGTGTATAATTTTTTATCAGGACGAGGAGGTATTATGCCTGAAATACCTGATCCGGAGGCCCCTGCCGGGGAAAAATATTTAATTTTCACTATTTTGGGTGAAACTTACGCCCTGCCTTCCCGGTTTATCGGGGAGATAGCCCTTCTTGACGCGGTGTACCCGCTGCCCCTTATGCCTCCGTATGTGCCGGGTATTATAAACCGGTATTCGTCGCCCTACGCGCTGATCGATGTTGGTCTTTTGCTCCGGAAAACGGCGACGCCGAGGGCGAAGGTGATAGTGCTAAAGGAAGAGATTGACAGGGCGGCATTCCTGATTGACGATGTTGTCGATATTGCGGACGTGCGGCCTTCGGACCTGCTGCCGGTCGAGCGGGAATCCGGGCCGGGCGACATTGCTTCCGCGGTTACGGCTTCCCTGCAATGGAACGGGACGGATATTTTTGTACTGGATGCCGGGCAAATACTGGAACGCGCGGTACATGACTTTGGGAGCCATGCCTGAGCCATGAGGTTTTTCCTGTGCCCGTTCGGGGATTATCACCTGGGTATTCCTACGGCGGCGGCGGATTCCCTGCTGGTAAGCGGCAGAAAAGGCGCGGAAACGGTGGAATGGGACGACGAAACGGGGGACGTGTATTATTCGCTTCCCCGGTTTTTCGGTTTCCCCGATCTGGAACTGCACCACGGTATTGTTATTAAGGACCCCGACAACTTCGGCGAGCGGAACCGGAAAATACTCTTGGTGACAACGGTTGAAAAAATAGAGGATATCCCACTGGAGGATATTCAAAAACTGCCGCGTATTCTGAGGAATATAGAAACAAGCGCCTATTTTACCGGGATTTATTTTAACGGGCCGGTCCCTGTCCTTTTGGTCGATCCTGCCCATTTTATGCGGCGCATCCTCAATTACGGAATACTTTCTTCGCTGGAGGGGGAATAGCTGCTATGGTTAAGACGTTGATTGTAGACGATAGCGCCCTGGTAAGAACGATATTGAAAAATTTTCTGGAAAGCGACAGCTCGTTCGAGGTTATCGGCGAGGCGGAGAACGGCAGGGAGGGCGTGGAAAAGGCGCTGGAATTAAACCCGGATCTTATTACCATGGACATAGAAATGCCGGTGATGGGCGGGCTTGACGCGATTTCGGAAATAAAGAAGGAGCTTAACACGCCGATTGTGGTTATCAGTACCTACGATACGGCAAAGATGGCCTACGAGGCTACGGTCAAGGGGGCGATGGAATTTTACGCCAAGGATATTTTTGCCCGGAACAATTTTGTCAAGCAAAAACAGGTTCTGGACACGCTTAAGCAGATTTCCGGCATAAAAGGGAGGGTCCCGTACAGGCCGGACAACAATGCCCGCGAGACGCCGCGCGTGGAAAGCAGGAAAATCGACGCCGTGGTACTGGCCGCGTCCACCGGCGGCCCCAAGGCGCTGAGCCAGTTGTGCGCCGCAATGCCGGGGGATTTCCCTGTCCCTGTTATCATGGTGCAGCACAACAGTTCCGGGTTCGACAGGGGTTTTGCCCAATGGCTCGACACCTATACCCCCCTGGAAGTGCGGCTTGCGGAAGCGGGGGACAGGCCCGGAAAGGGGGAAATATACGTGGCTCCTACGGGCCGGCATTTGCTCGCGGGGGATAACGGGCTTTTTTTTAACGACGGGGAACCTGTCAACAACCAGAAACCGGCGGCGGATCTGTTGTTCAGGAGCGCCGCGCGGGTTTATCAAAACAGGGTTATTTCCGTGGTACTGACGGGGATGGGCTGCGACGGCGCGGATGGCACCCGCTATATCAAGAAGGCGGGGGGTATCACCATAGCCCAGGATGAGGAAAGCTCCCTGATTTACGGTATGCCCAAGGCGGCGGTGGAAACCGGCTGCGTGGATATGGTGCTGCCCCTGGACAAGATTCCCTCAAAGCTTGTCTTCCTGGCAAGGGGGCAGGAAAATTGCTAACGGAAGAAATGGCGCGGGAAGCCGATTCCGATCCGGTGATTCTGTTCCTTGCCCGGCGCGCGGAAGACATCCTGGGGATAAAAGCGGCTCCGGACGCGCTCTATAAGCTTAAGGAATATCTGGAAGAACGGAGCGGCGCTTACGCCGCGGATTTTGCGGCATATAACGAACTTCTCTCCGCGCCGGAAGGGCTTGCGGCGCTTACCCGGATACTGACGGTCAACGAGACTTATTTTTTCAGGGAACCGGCGCACTTTAAGCTGCTGACGCGCCGCCTGCTGCCCGGTTTGTCGAAGCTTTCTCGGCCTGCCCGGATCTGTTCCGCGGCCGCCTCTACGGGCTGCGAAGCCTACAGCATTGCCATGGTTATCGATTTTTACGCCAGGGGAAGGGATCTTCTTCTTCCCGAAACCGGCGCCGCCGCGAAACCTGGTTTTGACCATCGCATGGATTACCAAATCGACGCTTTTGACGTAAACCCCTCTGTAATCGAGGCCGCCCGGAACGGGCGTTATACCAAGAGCAGCCTGAGGGAAGACGGGGCCGAATGGCATTTTATTATGGATCTGTACCTGAGGCGGGACGGGGAGGAATATGAAATAGCGCAGGCGCTGCGGGACAAAGTGCGGTTTTTTACCCATAATATTATGGACGGTATTAACGGCTCCTACGATATTATTTTTTTCAGGAACGCGCTGATCTATTTTTCCCCGGAAAAGCGCCGGAAGATTCTGGATTCCCTGGCGGGCGCCCTTGCCGGCGGGGGCGTGCTGGTTGCCGGCGTTTCCGAAACTTCGTCGGTGGAACACCCGCTGCTTGAAAGCAGGCATACCCCGGAAGCTTTTTATTTCAGGAAGAGAAAAACGCCCCTGCCTGAAATGCCGCCCTTGCCGGAACGGAAAGGCGGACAGGCGGGAGGCGTACCCGCCGCGCTTCCGGAAACAGCTGCGCGCCCGGAAACGGCGGCGCACCAGGCCGGACAAGAGGAACCTCTCCCTGCCGCCGAAAAAGAGAAGGCGGCGCTGACGCGGCGGCATACGATTGTTCCGAAAAGCCGTACCGCCCCGCCGAAGGGCCGCGCCGCTGTGCCGCCCGATATGGGCGTGGTTATGGCCCTGCTGGAAAACGGGGAAGGCCGCCCCAACGCGCGGAAAACAGCGGAATTCCTGGGGGGCGCGGGAGGCGGCGCTGCGCAAACGCCCGGCGAAAGCGAGCTTATAGCGGCGGCAATTGTATTTTTGGGGGCGGAAGAATTCGAAAACGCGGAGAAGGCGGTCGCCTTTCTTGAGGAGGGGAGCAATTCCGCCGCCGCGACTTTCCTGCGCGGGGAGTACTGCTATCTTACAGGCGACACCATTGCCGCGGAGGAAAAGTACCAGGAAGCGTCTTTTAAAGACCGGGCGTTTTGGCCCGCGTTTTACCGCGTCTGTTCTTTCGCGGCTCCGGGGAACCGCACCAGGTACGAGTACAAGGTCAGAAAGACGCTGGAAAGTATGGAGGCGGGGAAGGATCTCCGCTACGAAAGTTTTATCGGGGGATTTTCCCCGGATTATTACCGGCGTATTCTGGAAAGAAAACTACACGAAAACTAAGCGGGTAAGCCTGGGGAAAAGGTCTGCGGACAAATCCAATATGCGGAGCGGGATATGATTTTCGATAACATGAAAATAACAACGAAACTGGCAATCTCAAGCGCGGCATTTCTGGCGCCCCTTGCGGTAATGCTCTACCTTGTAATATCTGTTTCAAACACTTCGATACAGTCGGCGAATAACGAACTACAGGGGACCGCCCGCCTTAGGCCGGTTGTGGAACTTTTGCGCCTTATGCCCCGGTACGCCGGGGCCGCCGCCGATCACACCTCGGAAGACGCCGCCGCCCTGAATGGCGAGTTTGAGCAGCAACTGGGCGGGCTTGCGGAACTGCTGGAAAACGGCGGCCTCGAAACGGGGCGGCAAAACAGGGACGGGGCGGACGGCGGCTTTTCTGTTTCCGCAATCCGCGGTATGCTGGCGGCGATAAACCCCGGCGACATTGAGGGAACGCTTAAAACATATACGGATATTACCGGAATCCTGGCAGGGCTGATTCCCCGCATCGGCGATACTTACGGGCTTATGGCTAACCCTGAACGGGAAAGCTACTACATGGCCGATATAAGCCTTAACAGCCTTCCCCAGGCGCAGGAACGCTTTATGCGCATCGGAAACACAGCCAGACTCGCCGGCTTCCGGCAGACTCTTTCCGGGGAAGACAGAAAAGAGCTGGAGACCTGCCTCGCGCTGCTCAAGGAAACGGACTACCGGAAGCCGGTCGCCGCCCTGGAAACAGTGTCCGGGATTTACCTTGATTCCCCGGGCGGCCCAGAAACAGAAGAAGTACTTTCGCGTCTGTCAAATTACCGGGATTCGGTATACCGGCTTGCTATAATTCTCGAAGACGCGCTGGACTCCGGCGATCCCGGGCAGTTTTTCCCTGCTATTACGGGCCAGCTTTCCAAAACAGACGAGGATATTTTTTCGCTGTGGTATGCCGCGCTTGACCGGCTTGACAGTCTATTGCAAAACCGCATAAACGCCCTCTACGCCCGCCTCGTCCGGTCCCTTGCCGCCGCGGTTCTGGCGTCGATTCTGGCCTTCGCTATAATCATAATAACCAATATTTCGATTTCCCAAAGCACGGCGCGGCTTAAACTGCTCTTCAACAGTCTGCAAAACAACGATCTGTCCGCAGCCCTTGAGACTGCCTCCCGCGATGAATTCGGCGAGCTGATGTCGGCGTTTAACTTGTTTCTGGAAAAACTCCGGTCCGCCTTTGTTTCGTTCAGCCACCACGCGTCGATGGTTTCATCTTCGGTGTACGACCTGTCTGCCTCGGCCAAGGAAATTTCCACTACGGCCAATGAGCAGTCTACCAGCGTCGCGGAAATTGTAGCCACCATGGAAGACAACAAAAACCTTTCCCGGCAGGCGGCGATAAAAACTGAGGAAGTGGCGGAACTGATGGAGCAGACACAGAACCTCTCCCGGCGCGGGGCGGAATTGCGGGACGTAAATCAGGACATGATGCAGGATATCAGGGACCAGAATGCCAGAATTATCGAGGAGATTATGAATCTGGCGGATATGCTTAACCGCATCGACGAAACCATAGGGATTATCGATTCTATTGCCGACCAGACAAAACTTATCGCTTTTAACGCATCTTTGGAGGCTTCCTCGTCAGGCGAGGATGGCGCCCGTTTCGCGGTAGTAGCGGGAGAAATACGGCGTTTTGCCGACAGCGTTGCCGAATCGACGGGCGAGATAAAGGAAAAAATTGAGGAACTGCAAAACGCCTCCCTCGCGCTTATCGGGCAAGCCAACGAGGGTTCCCAGCAGATTGCCCACGGGTACGACAGAATGGTAGAACAGAAAGCGGTATTCGAAAATATTGTAGAGGTATCGGAAAATGTGGCGGTCCGTTCCCGGCAGATTTCCAATCTGAGCAAGCAGCAGGAACTCGCGTCTTCCCAGATTTTCCAGGCGCTGACGGAAATATCCGCCGGGGTAAAGCAGTTTGTCACTGCTACAGCGTCTACCTCAAAAATCGCGGACAACCTGAATGTAATGTCCATAGAGTTACAGGAAACTTTAAATAAATACCGGACAGGCGGAAACAGATAAAAAACAGGAGGATATAAAAATGACAGGCGCTTTTGAGGATCGTATACGACGGGACGAACGCGACGGGGAGGTAATTATAAATTACTTCCGCCTTGCCCTGGGCATAATCTATGTAGCGGGAATGATAGCCATTTCCCTTATCCGGGGGAACTCCGGCCAGGGGTATACCCCCGTCCGTACCCATATAGGGACTTCGCTTTTTCTGCTCTACGGAATAGTCATGTTCCTTTATCTGCGAAAACGGATACTGGTAAGCCCCGTTTTAAAGTATATATGCGTTATCCTGGACATGGTTATTATTTCCGCGGTTGTATTTATATCCGCAACCTATCCGGAAATCTATCCGCCTATTTCTTTTCTTTCGATACACGCGCTGTTTTACATGGTCCTTGTCGTGCTGGGATCGTTCCGCTACGATGTACGGTGCGCGATTTTTTCCGGAATACTTGCCGGAGTCCTCTATATTGCCGCCATAATTCCCAACGCGGGCGTGCTTGACGTGCCATATACAGCCCTTATCAACAACCGGGAAATCCCGGCGCGTTTTCCCATGCACAACGAGGTCTTCCGCGTTTTGGGCATAATGGTATGCGGCGCTATTACCGGCATTGCCTGCAAGAGGCGGCTTTCACTTTTTAACAGCATGATCAATTCGGAGTCTCAGGCCGCGGCGGCATCCGAAAAAATAGTCGAACAGACCAGGGGCATGGCCCAGACCATACAGAAATCCACAAACGAAATTTTCCTCTCTTCCAGGGATATTTTTACCACCGCCAACAACCAGGCGGCAAGCGTCCAGGAAATTGAAAGTACTATTGCTGAAAACACCCAGATTGCCGCCGACATTGCGGAAAAAACCGGCAGCGTCGCTACTATCGCTTCCAAGACGGAAGAAGACGTCAGATCCGGCTTTGCCGTTCTTGAACAAAACATTATCCAGATGGAAGATATAAAAACCAAAAACGACAGTGTTATCGCGGGAATCACGGCGCTGGGAACCAAGATCGCCAGGATTCAGAACATCGTCAAAACCATCAACGCCATTACCGACCAGACCAAGGTGATAGCGTTTAACGCGGCCCTGGAAGCGGCCAGCGCCGGAGACAGGGGGAAGCGTTTCTCCGTAGTTGCCAGCGAAGTAAACCGCCTGGCGGACGATATCGCCGCGCTGACCAAACAGATCAGGGACCAGATTGAGGAAATTCGGGATTCCTCGTCTTCGCTCATCATTTCAAGCGAGGAAAGCGCCGACAAAGTTACCGAGGGGCGCAAGCTTATCAAGGACCTTGAGGAGCTTTTCCGGGAGATAAGAAGGGGCGCGGAGATCACCGCAAACCAGGCGCAGACCATCACTGTTTCCACACAAAAACAGCAGAGGTCCACGGAACAGATCAACATCGCCATTGCGGATATTTCCCAGGGGCTGAACAATTTTATCCATTCTACGGAAATCGCGACCACTTCCGCCGAGGGGCTTACCCGGATGATTGAAAACCTGGAAAAACTTTTAAACACCGGCAATTCCGGGGGCCGCAAACCGGAAAGCCCCGCAAGCGATTCGGCAAACAGTTAGAAAGATGATTAGACTAAAACCACTGTATGAGGAATTACAGAGCGTTAAAAAAACCACCACGAAGTCTAATCGAACCGAAGGTTCGCGGTCGAATAAGTTCACTAAGCGGGTAAGCGGGGTATGAAGTCATACTTCTTTTCTTCCACTTCTTTGACTTATTCGACTTTGCGGTAAAATTTCAAAACATGTCTTTTAGTATAACCAATCTACTGGAAGGCGAAGGCGGCTGCAATGGCTATTGACAGGGACAAGTACATCGGCAAATTTATCGACGAGGGGCTTGAAAACATACGCGTAGTGGAAACGCTGCTCTTTGATATTAAAGAAGACATTTCCGTAGAGGACGATCTGGCTACCCTGCTGCGGTCCCTCCATACGCTGAAAGGCACCGCGCGTATGCTTGAATTCAAGCGCATCGAGTCGCTGAGCCACGCCCTTGAAAGCGTTTTTATCGCGTTCAAGGAACAGCGCATCGGCCTTACCGATAACGCCGTAAAATTGGCCCTGGCTTCCCTTGACATGCTTAAGGCCGGGCTCGGGACGATACAGCAGACTAAAGACGACGGCATCGACACCGGCCCCTATGAAAAGGAACTGGCGGCGCTGGCGGCAAACGAGGATTTCGCGGTTATCGGGGCGGAGAGGGAAAAAGCCGTACAGATCCTGTCCGGTGAAACCCAGGCCGGCGCGGAAAGCAAGACCGGCGAAAGCGGCGAAAACGCGGAGCCGGCGGGCGGCCCGGACATTTCCGGGGAAGCGTCCCGGCCCGAACACAGCGTAAAGGCGGCCCTGCCAAAAAAAGAAACAGTAAAAACAGAAAGCATACGCATATCCCTGGACAAGATAGACGCCATAATCAGGAGCGCGGCTTCCCTGCAATCCCTGGAAATTACCGCCAAATCAATAGCGATGGAAACCGCCGGGCTTAACGAGCTTGTCAGGGATTATTCCCGCCTCCTTAAAACCCGGAAGGATG
This sequence comes from Treponema sp., assembly GCA_031267115.1. Taxonomy (GTDB): domain Bacteria; phylum Spirochaetota; class Spirochaetia; order Treponematales; family Breznakiellaceae; genus JAIRRR01. The sequence goes on along the minus strand of JAIRZS010000090.1, from coordinate 3,416 downwards.
CGGACAGCAGGTTCCTCAGGGAATTCAGAAAACTGGAACGGCTGCAAAACAGGATAACCCAGTCGATCAGGAATTACGCGATAGACACGGGCAAATACACAAAAGACGCCTACGACAGCGTAATATCCCTGCGCATGCTTCCCATCTCGACTATCCTTGACGCCTACCCCCGGTATGTGTACGATCTGTCGGCCGAACTGGGGAAAAAAACGCAGCTTACCATTACGGGGAAAGAAAACGAAATCGACAAGAATATAATAGAAACCTTGCAGGATGTCTTCCTGCACATGGTACGCAATTCCATAGATCACGGGATAGAAAGGCCGGAAGACCGGCAGGCGGCGGGGAAAGACGAGACCGGGCAGCTTGTCATCAGTTGTTCGCGGGAAAGCGGCAGCATGAAGATCGTCATTTCCGATGATGGAAGGGGCATCGACCACGAAAGCATCAGGAAAAAAGCCGTAGATTCCGGGTACATAACAGAAGCCGCCGCAGCCGCCCTTTCCAAGGAAGACCTTGTCGGCTTTATATTCCAAAGCGGCTTTTCCACATCAAAAACAGTGAGCAATATTTCGGGACGGGGAGTGGGAATGGACGCCGTGCGCAGCAGCATCGAGCGGCTCAAGGGCAGCATCATCGTGGATACCGTGCAGGGTAAAGGCGCCGCTTTTACCATTATGGTCCCCCTGAGCATAGCCGCGCTGATGGGTTTCCCCTGCACGGCGGGCGGCATGAAATTTATCATCCCCGCGAATTTTGTGGATACCATACTGCTTATAAAGCAGGAAGAAATCATAACCATAGTTGACCGCCCGGAAATAAAATACCAGGACCGGATAATAAAGCTGTACTATCTGGAGCAGATACTGGGAATACAGAACCCCGCCGCCAATAAAGACAACAGCGCCATTTTCGTGGTGATAATCCACGTATACGACGACATAATCGCCCTGGCGGTTGACGGGGTAAACAGCATGAGGAGCGTTATCCTGAAACCGGTCCCCCCGTTCATGGAGGCGGCGGGCGTCTTCTCCGGCATTGTACTGAGCGAGGATTACGAAATGGTAAGCGCCCTGCACATGCCCACAATTATCAAAATGGCAAAAAGAATCAAAAGCATTGACTTTAAAAAACGGGACTTTGAATACAAAAAACACAGAAAAGCCATACTTGTTGTGGACGACTCCCTGCCCACCAGGGAAATAGAAAGCGAAATACTGCAAACGGAAGGCTACGCCGTCGATACGGCGGCGGACGGGGCGGACGCCCTGAAAGCGGCAAAAAACAAACGCTACGATCTGATATGTACGGACCTCAATATGCCCCAGATGGACGGATTCATGCTCACCGACAACATCAGAAAAAACGAGGACCTTTCCGCCATTCCCGTCATTGTTATTTCCTCGCGCGAAAGCGAGGAAGATCAAAAACGCGCCGCGATGCTGGGCGCTTCGCGGTATATCGTCAAAAATTCATTTAATAACCACAACTTGCTGACAGCGGTGCGGGAACTAATCGGAGACGCAAATGGATGATATGGGTGACATGGATGGCATAGATAATATGGATAACAACGTAAAACGGGTGCTGCTTCTTGAAGATTCCGATATTTTCGCCGACATGGTAACGGAATTCCTCTCCGAAGCCGGTTACGAATTGAGGAGGGCCGTAAACGGCTTTGACGGCGTAAAACAGGTATACGCCTTCCTGCCCCATATCATTATTACGGATATTGAAATGCCGGTCCTGAAAGGCTACCAGGCGACGCGGCTCCTCAAATCGCGGAAAAACACAAAAACCATCCCGGTAATTATGTTTACCTCTTTGGGGGAGACCAAAGACAAATTCTGGGGCGCCCAGGCCGGGGCGGACCTTTACCTTGAAAAATCGCCCGGCAACCTTGAAAAACTAAAAAATGGCATAGAAGAACTGCTTGGCAAAACAGAGGCCCCGGATTTTCCCGCCATCGAGCGGGAGGGAAAGCGCGTTGACGACAACGCTTTAATCGAAATGGTGAACAACCTTCTGGACAACAAGCTCTTCCAGACCACAGTAATAGGGATGCTGGCGGAACTTTCCGGAAATCTAAGCTCCCTGGAAGAACTCGTTAAGGAAATCCTCAGCCTTCTCAACTATATCTGCGAAGCGGAAATCGCGTCAATCATGATCACCGGGTCGGAGAACACCCTTCATGTTTACACCGCCAACCCCGCGGGTTTTAACCAGGATACCTCGGGCGATTTTGCCGGCATCAGCGCGGCGGATTTCGCGGGTATCTTCCCGGATTTCAAGGTTGTCACCAGAAACACAAAGGAATTCCACCCGCCCGGCGAAAAGAAAAAAAACATCGAATCGTATATCATCATCCCGCTTTCAAGTTCCGGCAAAAAGTTCGCTTCGGTCCATATCGCCAACTCGATTAAAGAGTACTTTACACCCGCCATCATCGAAAACCTGAACCTGTTTCTTGCAGCCGCCGCGCCTATCGTCTCCAATGCCCTTTTGCTGCTGGAAATGGACAAGCTCCAGAAAAAAACCCGCGCCGCCTTCGCGCGGTATGTACCCGCCGATGTAATGGACGAAATAATCCTCAAGTCCACGGAAACCAGGAGCCAGAGCGAGACACGGCAGGTAGTAATACTGTTTTCGGACATACGGCAGTTTACCAAAATATCGGAAAAATCCGGCGCGCAGGAAATAGTCGCCTTTCTCAATAACTTTTTTTCAATTATGGGGAACGAAATACTTTCCGAGGGCGGCTACATCGACAAATTCATCGGCGACGCGATAATGGCCGTCTTCGGCGTATCGGAAAATCTGCCGGACGCGCCGGCCAGGGCCATCAGGGCCGCGGTAAAAATGATCGCCGCGGTAAGCCGGGCCGACACCTCCGCCATCAGGCTGCCGGAAAGCGGCCTGCGCGTAGGCATCGGCATAAACTGCGGCGAATGCGTCGTAGGCAACATCGGCTTCCAGGACAAAATGGACTATACCCTCATCGGCAACACGGTAAACACAGCTTCCCGGCTCGAAGGAATAACAAAACAGTACCACCACCCGCTCATCATCTCCGAGTTCATGTACGAGCAGGCGAAGGATGCCTTTATCTTCCGGAAGATAGACCTTGCCCGGGTAAAAGGCAAAGACGAACCCGTAGGCATCTACGCCGTCTACACAGGCTTTGCCGGAGAAGACACCAGAACCCTCCGCGACGGCAAAGCCATAGACCTGCCCGAAGTACCGGCCCTGCTCGTCAGCCGGGAACTCCTCAACAACTACAACAACGGCCTCAAACTCTACAACATGCGCGAATGGGAAGCCGCCCGCGACTACTTCCGCAAAGCCCTGATACTCGACGGCGACGATTACCTTTCCAGCCTCTACCTGGGGCGCTGCGTCGACTTCCTCAGAGACCC
>JAIRZS010000324.1 GCA_031267115.1 Treponema sp. | reverse complement strand
GCCGTATGCCTCGTGTTCCAGCGGCACCGAATTAAACTGCTGGCTATAGGCCGCGTATGCCAAAAGAAGCAGGCAGATCAGGGTAAGTGTTTTTCTGTTAGACGCCATGTTGTCCTCCTTGGTGCCGGAACAAAGGGAAGTTCCGGAAAGCCCGGCCGGTTTTCCGGGGCTTCCGGCAAATACCGCCGGAGAAAGCTGCTGCTTCTTTGGACAGGAAAACCTCTAAAACTTTAAATTTTTCAGGGGTTTCCTAAATTCTAGTATATTAAAGTGCTAATTCCAAAATGAATTATTCTGAAAACAGTTAAAGAGGGTGCGGATCAGGGTATTCTTTTTTTATTTATGTGATTAATCAAGGATAAATTGCCGAAGCAGGCCGCACCGCATGGATTTTAGCGGAGGGGGTTCAGGCCCTGGTTTTGGGGCTTGGTGTCCGCATCTGCCAGGGCGTGTACGAAGCAGCCGGTGAGGAAGGCCAGTTGTTCAAACTCCAGAAAATCCGCCGCCCGTTTGCTGTAGTAAATTTTAAATTCGCAGGGGTATTCTTCGTCGGCTTCGTAATAGGCAAGCCGCAGCGGTATCCGGGGGAGGACGCGGTATCCCCAGGAATGTTCCCCGTTACGGGGGCTGCCCTCATAGGCCATCCCGAATTGTTCCGCCCTGGCGGAAAAGCCGGGGTAATCGCTTCCGTAAGCTTCAACAAGGGGCCTTGTCATCCAGCCGGCGGCCCCGCCGCTGTCCGAAGAAAAATTGGGGCCGGTAAAATAGCGGAGCAGGGCGAATTCCTCCGCCCTGTTTTCGGCGTCTGCGCCGCCCTTTGAAACGGCATAATAGACCAGCACGCTCAGGACATTTGCCTGGGCCGGTTTTCCGTCCGCCGGAAAAACCCCCTGCCGGGTAATTTCGTAGGGCCTCCCCAGAAATTCTACCCCGAGCCGCTCCGGCCCCAGAGGAACAAGGCCAAGCCGCGAAACCGCGCCCGCAAAGTCGATGCCTTTGAGGAGGGGGCGCGTCAGTTCGTAGGTTCTTTCATAGCCGCTCACGGTTGTTTACCATAGACCCCCTGGTATGCTAAACTGTTTTTCTATGGCGGTCAATCCGATTTTTCAGCGCCTTGCCCTTCTTGCGGGGCGGGAAACCCTGGACGCGCTGGACGGCGCGCGGGTTATTGTTTTTGGCGTTGGAGGCGTGGGGAGCTGGTGCGCGGAAGCCCTGGTCCGTTCGGGCATAGGGCGCGTCGCCATTGTTGACTCGGACATGGTTTGCATTACCAATATTAACCGCCAGGCTCAGGCCACAACCGCCACGGTGGGGGAATTTAAAACAGAGGCGCTGAGGAAAAGGCTTTTGGAGATAAATCCCCGCTGCGAGGTGATCCCGTACAGCAGGGTTTTCAGCCGGGAGAGCGCCGAGGAATTCGGCATTGAAAAGGCGGATTATGTGATCGACGCTATCGACAGCCTGACCAATAAGCTTGACCTTATCGAATACTGCGGTAACGCACGCGCCCCGCTCTTTTCTTCTATGGGAATGGTGCAGAAACTCGATCCTACCCGGCTTAAAACCGCCGGTATCTGGGAAACCGAAGGCTGTCCCCTGGCCCGGCTGGTCAGAGCGGGCCTTAGAAAGCGAAACTTTACCGGCAGCTTTACCGTGGTGTACAGCAGCGAAAGGCTCCCCCTGAGCGCCGGGGAAGAAGCCGCCTGCGGTTCGGCGCGCTGTCTTTGCCCCCCAAGAACCCGCGAATCCTGCGCGGCGTATGGGGCGGGGGATTCGCGGGCCGTCGAATGGTGCAGTTCCAAAAAAATTATTAACGGCAGCGCCGTTACGGTTACCGCCGCGGCCGGCATGATTCTGGCAAGCCTTGTCCTGCGGGACATCTACAGCCGCTGCCACGGGGCCGCGGGTAATGGCGGTACTGTTAATACTGAAACCGTTTCCGTTCCCGCCGCATCGCTGTCTTCCGGAGGCCTTTCCGCCCATGGCTGAACGTTTTCTCCGCAAGGTATCGGCGGCCGAGGCGGTGCGGAAGCTCGCCGCCAGGATCATCCTGGAAAAGGGCCTCATTGCCGAGGGGGACCGCATCCTTATCGCCGCCTCGGGGGGCAAAGATTCCACGGTCATGGCTTGGGCGCTTTCCTCGCTGCGCCCCGCGTTAAAACGGAACTACGAGCTGGAAGCGGTTCATATCTCAAGCGATTTCTGTTCATGCTGCAAAAAGACGGCGCTCCGTTCCTGCCTTGAGGGCTGGGGGATCCCCTTTACGGATATTTTTGTGCCGGTCATAGGGAGGCTCAAACCGGGAAAGAAGATGAACTGTTACTGGTGCTCTACCCAGAGGAGGACGGAACTGCTCAAGTATTCTATAGAACACAACTTCAACAAGATCGCCCTGGGGCACCACCTTGACGATATTATCGAAACTTTTTTTATGAACATGACCGCCAAGGGGGAACTGCTGGCAATGCCCGTACTCCTCAAATACCGGAAGTACCCGGTAAGCCTTGTCCGGCCCCTGGGCCTTGTGGAAGAAAGGCAGATAATCGACTGCGCGGCGGAGATGGGTATTGGCAGGGCCGTCTGCACCTGCCCCTACGGCATTCATTCGGAACGCCGGGACATGCGCAGGCGCGTCGCCGAATTTACCGGGAACTCCGGGACGGTAAAGCGGCGTATGCTTAAAGCAATGGACAGTATGCTATGCGACTTGCCGATATAGGCGTCAACCTGACGCACCGCTCGTTTGACCGCGACCGCGCGGAAGTAGTTGCCCGCGCGGAAGAGGCGGGCGTGTCGTCGCTTGTCATTACCGGCGCCAATGTTAAGGCAAGCCGGGAAGCGGCGGATTACGCCGGTTCTTTTCCCGCGCCGGCCGGCGGGACGCGCAGAATCTACGCGACTGCCGGAGTGCACCCCCATGACGCGAAAAGCTGCGGCGAAGGGACG
>JAIRZS010000321.1 GCA_031267115.1 Treponema sp. | reverse complement strand
CGCCTCCCCCGGACCGCCCCCAGCCGGGGGAGCCTGCTGCCGCAGCCGCACTGCCCGGCTTCGATGCTCCCGATATCCCCGGTGCGGTAATTCAAAAGGGGAAGCGCCCCTTTGTACAGGCTGCTCAAAACTATTTCCCCTTCCCTGCCGGGCGGAAGTTCCCTGCCTGTTTCCGGGTCAATGATCCCGACAAGGTAATCTTCCAGCCGTATGTGGTGGCCGCCCCGGACGCAGCACTGCACGGCAAGGCCATAACCGCTTTCCGTCAGCCCGTAGTGGGTGAATACCCGGCAGCCCCAGCTTTCCTCTATGGCGGCCATGACAGCCCGCGGTATATAGTCGGCGCTGAGAAGCACCGTCCCGGGCCGGAGCCGGGGAAATGCCCGGCAAAGCCAGAATATTTCCGCGGGAAGCCCCACCAGGCACCCGGCGCCCTCCGCCGCCTCCGCCGCGCCGGGGCCCTGTATCGGGCCGTGTATCACGGAATGCACGCCGATACGCGCAAGCCCCCGGCGCAGCAAATCCGCAACGCTGCCGGGGTTTTCGTCGGACATCATGATGACGCAGCGTTCCCCTTCGCGGACCAGGGGGCGCATTCCCGACGCGAAGAAAGCCACGGTCCGCTCCAGGTCCTGCTCGCCAAACCACACGCGCTTGGGATTGCCGGTACTGCCCGAACTGCGTATAGTCCGGACGCGCTCCACGTCCCCCAGGGAAACACAGAGCATGCGTTCCCCCTGCCGCGCAAGGGTATCCGCGTTTATGAAGCCTCCGGGATGGTCCCGGTAGAAGGCGCTCCTTTCCCGCGCGTAACGCTCCACCCCGGCCAGGGATTCCCGCCGGTATTCGGCCAGGCTTTCGGGAGTAAAAGATTCTTTTTCCAGAACCGCGAGAAAATACCCGGCTTTTACGCCCCTCAAATTTTGTATGCCGGAAAGAGCGGCGTCTTCATAGCCCTCAAAGAGGAGCCTTGCCCAATAGGACCGCAGCTCCGCGCTCTGATCCTCAAAGCAGAGCAGGCGGAAACCCGCCCCGGCAAAACGGGCGGCCAGGACCCCCCAGGGTTCAACGCGCCCTATGCCGGAAGAACCAGGGCTTTCCGCCGGCAGGGCGGGCGGCGCGGCGTCTGCGGCATCTATTGATGCGGCGTCTACTGCCTCCATTATGGAAGATACGGAAGAATCCGATCCGGGTTTCCGGGCATAGAGATCGGTTATGTATACAAGCCCTTTGGATTTCAGCACGCGGGCCGCTTCTTCCAGCGCCCGGACAGGATCGGCGGCAAGCGACAGGCTGCACTCAAAGACCAGCGCGTCCATGGAGGCGGATGGAAAGGGCAAGGCCTCCGCGCGGGCGTTTATCATCCCCGGCCCCGGGGCGATATCGACGCCCCAGGCGTCGCAGCCGGGCTTTTCCCGCAGACAGCGGACGGTTTTCCCCCCGCCGCAGCCGACGTCAAGGACGCGGGCATTTTGGGGCAGGGGGCAGAGGCCCAGGAGCCGCCCCGTCAAATCAGGGCCTTCGGCCTTCACGCCGGGGAATCCTGGCCCGGAAAATAACGGGAAAAAATCCGGAACATCTCTTCCTGGCATTCGGCGGCAAAGGACCGGTACCTACTCAGGAGCGCTTTTCCCTTAGGGGTAATCCGGGAACGCCCGCCGTGGCTGCCGCCCTGCTGCCGCTCCACTACTTTAAAGGCAAGCTGCTCATCCATGTTTTCAAGCATCTTCCAGGCCTTGCTGTATGACAGGCCCATCTGCTTGCAGGCAAGCTGCACCGAACCGGTCTCGTCAATAAGCTGGAGCAGCTGGAAAGTCCCCGGCCCGAAAAAGAGCTTCTCCCGCACCAGCATGATTCGCAGCCTCGGCTGTATGGGAATACTGGTATTCATGGGGTATAGTATACAGCAATTTTCCGTCCCTGTCCTGGAGCCGGAATTATTCGTCAGCAATTCTCAGTCTATCCGGCAGAAAGCGAAAAGACACCGAGGGAATTTTCCGGGGGTAAAAGTCCCTTCTTACGGAGGGCGCTTTTCCCCCGGTATTTATGCCGAAGCCACCCCGTGATGCAATTTTTTGGTGTCCTTTCACTGATCAATAAAACAGAGAATTGCTGGCTACGAAGGGAAGATAAAAGGAAAAATTATTTGTTTGAAACTGAGAATTGCTTATTGCCTATGGAGTGATCATAACTAAACGACACGCTTTGGAATTTTACCGCAAAGTCGAATTCAGAGGCAAAGGTAATTAAGCGTGTAAATGCGAACCTCGCGAACTTTCGCTTTGGTATCCCCGGCCTTACCCGGATTCCTACCGGCTCGTGTGAAAACAGGAAAAGGCGGAAAACCAGGACAACGCTATGCTGTTTGTGAGGTTTGCGGTTAAATCCATCGGTCAAGTTTAGGGCTATGCCGGGGATATCCGACTTGTAATATCTAATGTACGCAAACCGCTATATCAAACAGGACCGGAGATTTGCAAAAAAATACCCGTATAGGCATTTTTTTGGGCTTTACATACAAAACGGAAAGTTTTCCGCTAAACCCCTACCATTCCCGCACTGTCTGGGGCGCGAGAATCCTCACCGTTTCCCCGGGATGCTCAATCACATAGATGCCGCTTTTGAGCGCGAAATCCCGCGCCTCCCCTTCGATAAGCGCGCCGGCCACCGAGCTTAGGTATTTCCGCCTGTCCCCGTGTATGTCGGCGTAGCGCCTTACCGTATCCATCCGTTTTATATGGTCCTTTACGTCCGACAGGGTCAGAAGGGATTTTACCTCTATTACCATGATAAACTCGCCGTTTTCCAGGTATATATCGATTTCCGCCAGAATCCGGTTGTTCGGGTCCTTGATTTTGGTATTCCGGGAAATGCGGGTAAATTCGTAGCCCAGTTTTTCAAATTCTTCCAGAACATTCGAGGCGGTCAGGTGTTCAATAAGGTCGCCGAGCCTGCTTCCCAATCTGCTTATCTTCCGGTCCGTCTCTTTCATCTGCAGGGCAGTCTCTTTTATTTGCCGGTCGGTTTCTTTCTGGGACTCCCTAAGCATCATTAACTCGGCCCAGACTTCGTCAAAATTCCGGTTTGCCTGCGGTTCCTGCGTCAGTTCCATCATTGCCTCTTGAGTTT